>JALUKO010000182.1 GCA_027056525.1 Helicobacteraceae bacterium
AACTATCTCTGCACCACACTCTGCAAAATTTACATTTTTGGGATTGGACTCAGAAAATATACGAACACTTTGACCGGCTATGTTGAAATGATTTTCATCAATCTCATATGCCTCATCTTCAAATGTTCCATGAACAGAATCGTTTTTGAAAAGATACAGCATCATATCTTTGCTCGCCATATCATTAATGGCGACCAGTTCAACATCCTCTCTTCTCGCAGCTATGCGTGCAACACAGCGGCCGATTCTTCCAAATCCGTTAATTGCTATTTTAAGCGCCATTATATTCCCTGTAATTTAAAAAAATTGGGCTATTTTATCGAAAGTTTCGTTATAATTCGCTTTAAGTATGGAAACTGTTGCACTTTTTGGTGGTTCGTTTGATCCGCCGCATATCGGTCATGAAGCTATTGTCAAAGCTCTTTTAGATTGTAAAGAGATTCAAAAAGTGGTTGTGATGCCCACTTTTTTAAACCCTTTTAAATCGAAATCCTACGCACCAGCTGAGCTAAGGCTCAAATGGCTCAAAAAGATCTTTGAGCCGTATAAAAATGTTGCAGTAGATACATTTGAGATACAGCAGACAAAAAAGGTCCCAACAATAGAAAGTGTCAAATACCTTCTACAAAAATACGATAAAGTCTATCTCGTCATAGGTGCAGATAATTTGGGTTCTTTACACAGCTGGTACAAGTATGATGAACTTGCACAACTGGTAACTTTTGTAGTTGCAAAAAGAAACAACATAGAGATACCAAACAATTTTTTAGATGTAAACATTGATGTGAGTGTATCTTCAACACAATTGAGACAAAATTTGGATCTATCTAAATTACCCAAGCAATGTGCACAAGAGATAATGAAATTTTATAAGGAAACAAATGCAAAATAGAATAGAAAAAATAACAGAAGTGTTAGATAAAAACAAAGCTGAGGCTATAGAGGTTTTTGACCTGCGTGAAAAAAACTACTTTGTTGATTATGCGATCATCGCTTCTTCACTCGGTTCCAAACACACAGGAGCACTGCTTGATCATCTCAAAAAAGATCTGAAACCGAATGAAACATTTAACTGTGTCGATGAAAGCGGAGACTGGATTGTGATCGATCTTGGAGATATCCTCATACATATCATGACTCCCGAGTACCGAGGTAAGTACGATATGGAAAACTTTCTTGCTGAACTCAGTGACGGCAAAGAGGGTGAAGCCCTCTAAGGAAGTAGAATATTTTTCAAATATATTCTACTTTTTTGGCACTTTTTTTACATCTTCATAATGATTTTCCAAAATATCTCTATAGTTATAAATAGAGTCAACATACTTCACCGGTTCACTTCCGCGAGCATAGCCGTGTTTCAAGGTTTTATAGTAAGCTTTTTGAGACAGAAGCGGCAATACGACCTTTAAATCATTCCAGACATTTTGATCAAGTCCTATTTTTTTTGCCAATGTTCGGGCATCATGAATATGCCCCATACCTATGTTGTAGGCTGCGAGTGCAAACTTCATGCGGTTTTCACCTTGAACACCTTTTGGGACAAGGTTGAGCATCGATTTTATATGTCGTGTACCACCCATTACACTTTGCTTGGGATTTAACCTGTTTTTTACTCCCAGTATTTTAGCTGTTTTTCTTGTCAGCATCATCAGTCCCCGAACACCTGTAAAACTTTTTGCCTTTGGATTCCAATGTGACTCCTGATAAGAGATGGCAGCTAAAAGTGTCCATGGGATTGTATATTTTTTAGAAGCTTCTATAAAATACTTCTTATATTTTGGAAGTCTCGATTTTATCCGTTTGTAAAACATTTTTGTATTGTAATAATCAAACAAAAGAACATAACTGTAGTAATGATCCTTGAGCTGTGCCATAGAACCGTTTTGGTTAAATTCGTTGAGCCACGAGTACATATCTGCTTCAAGCTCTTTGGAATCAGGCGCTAAAACCCATGCAAGCTGCTCTCTTGGGCTAATTGCAAATGCCAAGGCAATCTCAGGAAAGTAGCGAAGATTGATCGCATAGATATTTGAGTCCGCTATTGTGCAGTCTATCTCATGGTGTGCAACCTGAGCCAAAAGTTCCTCTGTTGAATAATCAGAAGTATAGGTTGCATTGATCTCAAAACCATCCTCTTGCAATGCTTCTATGGTCTCTTGATAGCTGGTTCCTTCTCCAACTGTAATTTTTAAACCTGCGAGATCTTCCACATCTCTTGGGAATTTACTGCTTCCAAGCATTCCCCTGTGGCAAATCACCTGTTCTTGTACCTCAAAATAAGAGGGACCAAAATTGAAGGTTTTTTCTCGCTTATGTGTTTTGGCAAGGGCTGCTGAAGTTATATGAATATTTGGATTTTTACTCAGAGCTATCGCTTCTTTCACAGTGTTTGCAGTGGTAATATTGAGATCAACCCCTAGATGTTTTGCATAGGCACTTAAGAGATCATACTCAAAACCCTGTGCTCCATCTGTACCGATATAATATGTAGAGGGTGCATTTAAAAAGACCACATTAAGTTTTTTTGACTTTTTAATCTGGGTAAATAATGAGGGCTTCTCTATTTTATGTACAGGGGAATACGCCGAGTGAGAGAGCCAGCCAAATATAAAAAATGAGATGCCAAACAATGCAAACAGTATAAACCTAATGTACTTATCCATCAGGCTAGTTTACAATCATATAGCTTTTGCAAATATAAAACGGTTTATCCCGTTATCGTACTCATGCGCTAAAACCTCATCATGTACTTTTAAGATAGAATCGACCAGATAAAGCCCCAGTCCAAAACTGTTCTTCGATGGATTTTCTTTTGTAAATGGTTCTATATAGTATTTTAGAGGGTGTTTCAAACGCTCCCCTTTACTCTCAAAACACAGTTCATTGTTAATGATAACTATCTTTACATGTGCATCCGGGGAGTACTTGATACCATTATCTATCATATTTTTGATAGCGGTTGTATAGAGCCTGTAATTGGCAAATACTTTCATACTTGCTTCTACATTGACACTGACACTGATCCTCTCAACCATAGCCATATCGATAGCGCCATCAATAATATCCACAAGACGGTACTCTTTAAAATCACGTTTATCATGCAGGCTCGTCACCTCTTCAATAAGAGCAAACTCTGTTACAAGATCCTCTAGTCTTCCAAAAATCGAGCTAAATCTATCGCGTTGTTTTTGCGTGTCAAGCATCTGTGTCGCAATAGTTCCTTTTGCTATAGGAGTTTTGAGTTCATGCATAATATTTCTCAAAAAGAGTGTACGAGATTCTAAAATGTTGGTAATTTTATGACGGGTGGCTTCCAGTTCGTTCGCTATCAGTGCGATCTCATCACTTCCTTCCATCTTAAAAGAGATATCCATATTTCCATTACCAAACTGTGCTATTTTTCTTCTTAGACGAATCAATGGACGCAGTTTTTGCAAAATAAGAAAATAGGAGATGGAGATAATAAGAATAATAGTCATATAAGTATATGCAATACTCCAGTATCTATAAGGCTTCAGTTCTTCATCCTGAATCAAAACAGATCCGGTACGCGACTGAATATAAAAATAGATCTCTTTTTTATGCTGAATCATTGTGGCCCGCATATCTTCCACAACTTTTTGGGTATAAAAATTTTTCTTGATATAAAGATAGGAGTTATTGATCGCTTTAAAGTCTTTGCTTTGAAGCACTATCCCCTCATGAAGCACATCTTTTTGAGTATCTTTATCTTTTTCTATGTGCAGATGGTACACCGCCAGATTTGCCTCAAGCATAATATTTGAGCTTTGTCTTTGTTGATGTTCACGATAAATTTGCGTTATGATGGCATGTTTTGTAAAGATCTGGTCAATATACTGTTGTTTATTGAGTTTATAAAATTCCCAAAACACCACACTTACACTCACAAGAGTGACTACAAGTGCAAAAAGTACAGTAATTAAAACAGCATGTTGACGCATTAAAAGCTCGGTCTATTTAAGAAGTTTATAACCGACACCTCTTACAGATTCTATAAGAGATTTATCACCCAACTTGTTACGAATACGACCCACCATAACATCTATGCTCTTGTTGGAAGAGTCTTCATTAATAGCATTGACATTATGAATAAGATCTTCTCGTGAGACAACAAGTCCCTGTTTTTGAATCATATAAGAGAGTATGCCAAACTCAGCATTGGTAAGCTCTATATTTCTCCCCTTGTAGGTAATGACCATAGAGGAGGGATCACATTTAAAGTCACTCTTAGATTCCTCTTTTGCTTCTGCTTTTGCAGCATAACGACGCAGTACTGAGTGAATTCTTGCTTCAAGCTCTCTTGGATCATATGGCTTTGGAAGATAATCATCTGCACCAAGCTCAAGAGCTTTGACTTTATCTGTTACATCGCTTCTAGCTGAAGAGATAATAATAGGAAGATCCTGACGTTCACGAATGGCTTCACAAACTTCCAGACCATCCATGCCAGGCAGCGTAAGATCTAAAATAACCAGATCAAATTTTTCCAATTTCAATATACTCACGGCCTTAAAAGGGTCATCTTCTGTAATAACCTCGAAATCAAACTGTTCAAGATACTCTGTGAGTATTTCCGCTAATTCCAAATCATCTTCTATCATTAATATTTTTTTCATAAAGCTATCCTATCAAAAATGAGCTAATAAGTAGTTAACACCACTTACTACTCTTTACTCAGTCGGCAAAAACCATTTCTTGAGCTATCTAAATCATATTTACGCAATACGTTCATGAAACATTCTATATTGTTTACAAATAACCTTACGAGATCCGGGTCAAACTGCGTGCCGGAGTGTTCTTCTATATAAAAGAGTACATCTTCTAAATCCCATGCTTCTTTGTAGATTCTTTCATTTATCAAAGCATCAAAAACATCAACCAAAGAAACTATACGTGCGGCGATGGGTATCTCTCGGGCCAACAACCCTTCTGGGTATCCTGTACCATCCCAACGCTCATGATGATACTTTGCGATATCTTTGGCGATTTTTCCAATTTTTTGATTCTCTTTAAAGGCTTTTTCAATAAACTCTTCACCCATCACGGTATGTTGCTTGATCACTTCAAACTCTTCAACCGTAAGTTGATCCGGCTTAGATAAAGTACTATAAGGAACAAACATCTTCCCAACATCATGCAAAATGGCCATCTCTCCTACAACATTTGCTTCCCCATCAAACATTCCGTAAAGTTTTGCCAGCAAATAGCTGTATTCACTAATGCGTTTGATATGAGAACTTGTTTCAAGGTTTTTAAACTCCGTCATCTCGGAAAAAAGATTGAGAATATTTTGACTCAAGCCTGTTTGAGCAGATTCAAAAAGCTCAACAGGATGTGTATTTTTGTATATTCTTGCATAAAACTCATCTCTTGAAAACGGTTTGGTGATATAATCATTTGCTCCCTCTCTAAGAAAAGAAGCTGTGCTGTAAGAGTCTGTCTCTGAAGTCAATACAACAATGTGCAAATCTTTCTTACCCATGAGTGCACGTGCTTTTTTTATCAACTCTATAACATCAATATTGTTTGAGCTGTGAAAATTGACAATCATAAGCTCTATTCCAAAATGCACTTGCAGACGCTTTAATGCTTCACTATCAGAACTAGCACTTAAAACCCTAAAATTATGCATCACTAAGTTTTGCTGTAAGTAACTTCTATAAAGCGTTGCATCATCAACCAATAAAACAGTTTTATTTCTATTGTGCTCTAAACGCTTTAATTTTTCTAGAACTTCAATAATACTTTCTGGATGATTTTTCAATACATAATCAGCTATATTTGCACTCTCAAAGCCATCACTAAAGTCTGCGTCAAAAGTATCTGTAAAAATGATAGGTGAGATGTTGTACCTGTTTAAAAGAGCAATGATTTTCCCCCGCATCGCATCGGGAAGATCTGTTTCAGCAATGGCAAATTCGTAACGTGATCTATCTAGGTAAGAGTCTGCTTCCACATAAGTACGGGCAATATCAAAGCTAAAGTCAGTAAACGTACGCATAAGTTCTTGAAACTTTTGACACAACGCCTCATCAACCTCGATAATTAAAACTTTAGCCATTGTGACACATCTCTCTTATAAAAAAATTATCTTTTACAGAGTATATCAAAAAAGTTCTACTTTTTAACTGTAAAGTTTTTTTATGTTAGCATTTTCACTATGTTATAAGCAATAAATGCGAGAGAATATGCTGCTATAGATGTAAATGCCAAAAGGTAAAAGAAGTACTTTATTCCGCCTGCTTCACGGGTAAAGACAATAGAAGCAGCCAAACAGGGAAGATATACCATAATAACCACTATAAATGAAACTGCAGAAGCAAAAGGGATATTTTTACTTATAGCCGTAACCAAAGAACTACTCTGCTCATTCACATTATCTCCCAGTGAATATAATACGCCCAGTGTAGAGACAACAACCTCTTTTGCAGCAAGACCCGTTTGAAGGGCTATGCTCATTTTCCAGTCAAACCCAAGTGGCTCAAACAGAGGTTCAGAAAACTTCCCAATCTCTCCAAGATAACTTTGTTCAAGATTTGTTGCTGCAAGCTCATTGGCAAGCGATGCTTTTTGCTCCTGTGTTTGTGCAGATGCTATCTTTTGTGCATACTCCTGCTCAAGCTCTAAGTTATGAGGATAGTTACTTAAAAACCATACAAGCATCGCTGCTGCGGCTATAAAAGTACCCGCTTTTTTCAGATACATCCATGTTTTTGTGATCACTGTATGCCAAATAAGTTTGAGTGAGGGAAAGCGGTACTTTGGCATCTCCATAACAAACGGTTCATCTACACCTTTAAAAGCAGTAAGCTTGAGTATTTTAGCTGCTATCAGACCCAAGATCGCACCACTTATATAGATGATAAACAAAACATTCCCTGCCATCTCCGGGGCGAAAAAAGCACCTGCGAACAAGACATATACGGGCAGTCTTGCACCACACGACATAAAGCCGATAATAAACAAAGTCAAGAGTCTGTCTCTGTCGTTTTTAAGGATCCTTGCACTCATATAAGCAGGAATGGAACATCCAAACCCTGTGACAAGTGGTATAAAACTTTGTCCATGCAATCCAAACTTATGGAAAAATCCATCGAGCAAAAATGCTACCCGTGACATATAGCCGGTACTCTCCAAAAGTGCTATTCCGATAAAAAGGATCATAATATTTGGAACAAAGAGGATAACCGCACCAACACCTCCAATGATCCCATCAACCACCAAAGAACGTATCTCGTCATTGTGTATCGTGGAGCCTACAGCGCTTCCAAACCAAGAGAAAAAAGCATCAATCCACTCCATGGGGATAGAGCCGACCTCAAAAGTGATCTGAAACAAACTCCACATAAAAAATATAAATATAGGAATTCCAAAAAGAGGGTGGATCAAAAGGGAATCTATCTTTTGCGTTGTTGTTTTTTTCTCTTCAACGTTTTTTTGTTGCAAAACCTCTGTAACGATACCTCTGTTAAAAGAAACGAACTCCTCGGCAAAGGCCTCTTTGATATCATCACTGTCATGATGCAGTTCAATATGCTGAGAAGCTTCTATGAGAAGGGGTTGAAGCTCCGTCCATATAGGGTTATCATGGAGTCTTTCATAGGTTTGTTTATTGTTTTTCAAAAGGTTTATAGCAACATTTCTATAGGAGTTAAGCGATTCATACTTATGTTTTTGCAAGTACTCCGCTATAACTGCTATCTCCTCTTCAACAGGCTCACTAAAGATCAGTTTTGGTTCCTGTTTTTCACTTTCATACTCTTTGACAAGAGCACTTAAGAGTTCTTCTATACCCATTTTTGTTTGTGCTGAGACCTTGACGCATGGCACCCCAAGAAGCTGTGACATATACTCAGCATCTATCTCTATACCCTCTTTTTCAGCCTCATCACTCATGTTGAGTGCGATCACCATTTTTTTACCCATACTCATAAGCTCGGCGGTAAGCTGTAGGTTTTTCTCTAAGTTTGTTGAGTCTATGACATTGATAATTAGATCGTAACTCTCTGCACACAAGTAGTTATGTGTCACTCTCTCTTCAATCGTATAATCAGTAAAAGCATATGTCCCCGGAAGATCTACGACAGTAAAATGGTAGTTTTTATAATCAAATAAAACTTCTGATTTCTCCACCGTTACACCGGTAAAATTACCTACATGCAGGTGAGCGTTTGAGATGGAGTTGATAAGCATACTCTTGCCGACATTAGGTTGTCCGACAAGGGCGATCTTTATATGGTTGGCAATAACGGGACACGCTTTACCTTGCATATCTTTCATATTTTTTGCACCTCAACATATTCTGCTTCTTTACCTCGCAGAGCAATAGACATCTTTCCAACCTTGATCTCAAGCGTACTTTTTGCCGGTGCATGTTCTAGTACTTCTATAAGCGCTTCTTTCATGATACCAAAAGAGATCAGTCTTTGTTTTAGGGGTGATGGAGCACTCAGTTTTACAACTTTTACTTTATCTCCGCGCTTACATTTTGTAAGTTTCATCGTTTGCTCAGTAGTTTTATTGCTCTTCATAATTCATTCTTTATATCTATAAATATTGTTCTATTTCTATAATGATAATAAATATCATATTAATAACTAATTAAAAACTGTAATCAATTTTAAAATGGTACCTGTTAAAAGTATTATACTCATTTGTTGTTGTATCATGAAACGTGCTATATACCGCCTCAGCAGACCACCCTTTAGCACTCTCATATGTAAGCAACACATCTCTTTCTATGATGCTCACATCTTCATGATACATTTTTCCATACACAAGCTCTATGTTAAGTCCCTCTAAATCACCATTGGAAAATGTATAGCCACTTCCTATCCTGTATGCTTCACTTGTTTCTTTCATAGCAACAGACATCGCTTCAATGGTCGCTTCATCAAGTGATGTATAGTAGGGACCGCCGCCAAAGCCGTTACTAATAAAGTCACCATCATCTACCATGGCTATGTTGTACGCACCGCCGACATAAAAACCGTGGCAGTGACCAATCAACATGCCCCCTAAAACATCACCTGCCACATGGGAGCTCTCAAGCTCTTGGAAGTGACTCCACTGCAAACCATAATCTATATGCATATTCTCATTGATACGATAGAGTCCTACTGCTTCCATATAAGTGATAGCACTCATTCCATCAACATAATTATACCAAAAAGAGAGTTCACTCTCAGGTGCATAGCCATACGTTAACGAGGCAAGCAACATACCAAAACTTTCCTCATCAACCAAAGGTTTAAATCTGTCTTGAGAGAGTCCTGCTGCTTCATCTTGTGAATCATATCCCGCCCATCTGTTAAGAAAAGCAAATTGGGTATTGAGATTCTCTGAGATGCCTGCTTCTGCCCATGCCCCTTCGAAAGTATTGGCAGCCATTCGTATATCATCACTGTCGGCATAAGGTGTCTCAATTTTGATACGCCCTATCATAGAGTGAAAATTGTTCAAAGTGTAGTTGATGTTTGCTTCTGCAATATAAGCAAAAGAATCTTTATCGGTATTAAAGAAATCTTCATTGATATGGTTTTTATCAGGATTGATCGCTGAAATGCTTTGCGAGATATATGTAGCTATATGAGCTGCAAAACCATTATACGCAGCAGTGTTTATACCAAGTACTCCACCAATGGCACTCGCTTTTTTTACAAACTTCGGCGTTGGTCCGATCTCATGCGCACTGTCGATGTAAGCAACACGGATGTTGCCATAGGCATCGGCATAATCAAACATAGCATCAAAACTATTGGCAACCTGCGGAAGTTTTTTCACTATTTCAAATCTTCCTGCAGTTTTTGTATTGAAAAGTCCCCCCCCCTTTGGAAGCTCACTTAAAGATTTTTGTAACACGACCGGCTTGGTGTATTGCATTTCGTTTGCATAACGTATCTCAGAGTTGAGTGCCAAATAGGTAAGTTCCAACATCGATATCCTTTTGTGTTCGTTTGATGCAATTGTAAAGCAAAAATCCTTAAAAACATTTTAATATTGATAATAATTATCGATATAATATAAATATTTTTATCTTTTATTAGTGAA
>JALUKO010000183.1 GCA_027056525.1 Helicobacteraceae bacterium
TACTTTGCACAAGGTCGAGGTTTCTTTACAACTTCAAAAGAACCTGTTGGTGAAAATGAGTAAAACGAAAACTAATACATAAAGCTTTGCGCAATTCTCCTTTTCCCCCTTTTGCAAGGCTTGTGAGGAAAGATGATATAACATAATGTGCATCATCTTCCTTTTTTAAATAACTATCTTTTCTTTAAAAGCCACTATATGCGCATCGAGGTTCAGTCTCTCTTTGAGAGTCTCTTTAAAATGTTCTTGAGCTTTTTTTTCACCATGAACCAAAAACACCTTTGTAAGATTTTGCATTTTTGATATCCACTCAATGATTCCTTTTTGATCGGCATGAGCTGAGAAGCCGTTTATAGTATGAATAGACGCTTTTACTATAATATCTTCTCCATAAACATTGATCCACTTAGCACCCTCTACGATCTCTCTTCCAAGAGTTCCTTTAGCTTGAAAACCTACAAAAATAACAGCATTTTTATCGTTCCAGATTCTATGTTTGAAATGATGCGTAATTCTACCACCGTTACACATACCGCTTCCGGCGATGATGATTGTACCGCTTTTGATAGCGTTAATGGCACGCGAAGCTTCTGCTGTAAGTGTATATACCAAAGAGTCAAAATTAAAAACACTCCCATCCTCTTTCACATTGTGCTGACATTGGGGGCTGAGCTCTTGTACATAGTTGCGATACACTTCTGTTGCCCGTGTTGCCATGGGAGAGTCTAAAAAGACTTTACACTTTGGAAGTTCACCCTTTTCATGCATCTCTCGTAAAATACACAAAAGCTCTTGCGTTCGCTCAACCGCAAATGAGGGGATCAAAACATTGCCACTCTCGTTAAGAGTTTTTATGATCACCTTTTTAAACTCTTCAATGGTCAAATCAATAGACTGATGTTCTCTGTCACCATAGGTTGTCTCAACATAAAGAGATTGTGTTTTGTCACACTTTTGCAGATCCGGAAGCACCAAATCGTTGTTGTTACCGATATCTCCTGAAAAAACGATAGTATGAGAATCTCCACCATCCATATAGGAAAGCTCTATAAATGCAGAACCTAAAATATGCCCTGCATTACGGTAGATAAAGCTCACCCCTTCACACAGTTCATAGTATTCATCATATTCAGGATTGAACCATGTGATCTCTCTAAAAGTTTTGTCCACATCCACAGGGTCATATAAAGGCTTGGAAAGCTTATGTGCCCTACCCTTACGAAGCGCTTTTCTATATTTTGTTTCAAAATCTTCCGTCATAATCTTAGAACTGTCAAGCAAAATAATTTCTGCTAAATCCATTGTGGCGGAAGTTGCGTATATTGTGCCTTTAAAACCCTCTTTGACAAGTTTTGGGATACGACCGACATGATCGAGGTGAGCATGGGTTACAAGCAAATAATCTATCTCAGAAGCCCTAAACCCAAACTCCTGTTCATTTTTCTCTTCATCGCCCCCTTGAAACATTCCACAATCAATCATAATATTGACATCGCCGATACTCATCACATGACAAGAGCCCGTCACCTCTTGAGTTGCTCCATACGATCTTAATGTAATCATAATCTATTCCTTTTATGCACTTAGTACCATTATACTCTTCGCTTTCTTAAGATTTGTAGCAGTTTGTGTGCTACACGAAAGGAGTTTGCATAGATACTCCATGTATATGGAACACTTCCTCCCGTCGGCATAAAAGAAGCGTCTGTAACATACAGATTTTCCAGCTCATGTGCTTTACAGTTTTTATCGAGTACGGAAGTTTTTACATCATTGCCAAAGCGGCACCCGCCGGCAACAAGATTTGGTGGCGGTGATGCCGAAATATTGGAGCTTATCTCATCAGCACCCATCATCTTTAGTACCTTGTGTGCCTGTTGTGCCAAAGTTTTACCCACCTTGAGATCATGTGGATGGGAGTAAAGGTGTATGACTCCCACATTGACCCCGTATTTATCTTGTACTTTCTCATCTACACCCACATAACAGTGATCACTCGGTAACCAGTCATTGAACACTTCAAAGGTTAAAACCCTTGATGTGGTGATGCTCTTATGGATCTTTTTTTGTAAAGCCTCTCCCCACATGATACGACCATTTTCATCGTAGAGTTCACGCATCACACGGGGGATAATATTGGCATGTTCAAACAAAAAGTCTATAGTGCCCCCCTTGTATCTTTTGCCTTCATGCTCATACTCGTACCAATCCTGCAATGAACGATTGAAAAATACCCCCGGCTCCATCAAAATCTTTTGCTGTTTTGGTGTCAGTTTTTCAAAATGAAATCGCCCCTGTCCCGAACCACCGGCGGAGAAGATAAGGTTTTTCCCCACCTGATTGTTATTGTTTGCCATACCGTTTACAAAGTGTTCATTTTTGGAGTTCAGAAGCAGACGACAACTCTCTATCGCCTGAGCTGCAAGAACAAAGATACGAGCCTTTATGGTGTGGGAGTTCAGAGTACTATCATAATAGTGTGCCTGTGTCACTTTGCTTGCATCAGAATCAAGCTTATATACAAATGCTTCTGTAATGATTTTTGCTTTGCACCTCTTTAGAAGTGCCGCTCTTGCGTTGCCTTTGGCACCGGTAGCACACCCGTAACTTCCACAAAAGTTGGAGTAGGAACAACCGTTTCTTCCAAGTGCAGCCGATGGAAGCACTGCCCTTGGAGTTGCAATGCTGCTTAGCTTTAAGTGCTCACACGCTTCATCAAACCACTGTGTTACGCCGTTTTCTTCTAAAGAGGTGTAGGGAAATTCAGAAGTTGAACGCGGCTCTGCAAACCTATGGGGGGTCACCTTGCCCGATACACCCACAACTTCTTCCACTTTTGTATAGTAGGGTTCAAGATCTTCATAACGTATGGGCCAGTCCACCACGTTAGCACCCTCTATGGCACCATAAACGCTTTTGAGTCGAAAATCGTTAGGTTTTAAACGATGAAAATAACCACTCATCAAGTTGCTTGAACCACCGACCATACTGCCGTTCCAAAAGCTCCAGCTATACTCCTCACCATCATAACGAGTAAGTGTTCCATCTTCAGCTCTGTCGATGATGATATGTTTCTCATCTTTAAGAAGCGGGGTATAGAGATCCCGTCGAGAGACTGCCAGTTCATCTTTTGTAAAATCCGCTTCGGTGTACTCTTTGCCTTTTTCAAGCACTACCACATTAAAACCTGCATTGCTCAGCTCATATGCTATGGGTGATC
>JALUKO010000184.1 GCA_027056525.1 Helicobacteraceae bacterium
GGTGTCGCGCTGTGTCCTTCGCCGCAAGGGCGATCGCCATACCGACAAGACCCAGTGAAGCCAAAAGTCCGCGTATATCATAGCCCCACGTTTGAAGCAGTAAAATAAAAATGATCACGATGGTGGTGATTTTGAGAAGTCTGACTAAAAACTTGACAAGTGTATCTTTGAGATCCACCTTGCCGTCTTTGTCATATTTGTAAGTATAAAAATTATGTAAAAACTCTAAAAAGAGGATAACAATCCACCCGATAATAAGGTAATTGAGTGAAGTGTTCAGATCAGTAACGATAGTGTTTATGAACTTTGGAAACTCTAAAACAGCATAAGAAGCATTAAAACCGATAAGAAGTATTTTCCATTTGATCGGCTCGTTAAATATTTTAAAAAACTTGGCACCGAGTGGGTTTTCAAATTTTTCTGAGATGGTTTTTAAAACATACTCTAAAAACTTTATGAGTTGTTTACGAAAAAGGTAAAAGAGCAAAAAAATGACAAATGCGCCAAGCCAGTCACCAACGGGATTGTTAAATATTTTAAAAAGAAAGATATCCTGCAACTCCTTTGGCACTTCAACCGTTTGTCTGAGGTATTGACTCAAGGATTGGTAGGAGTATTTGGCAAGCTCTTCTATAACACTTAGTTCATCTTCTTTCAAAATTCTTATCCCGTTTGCAAAATTGTGGAAATTTTAACTCTAAAAGCTTTAAATAATCCTTGATAGCTATAATTTCATCTATGAAGTATTATGGATATGATGATTTTAAAAACGATACACTACAACTTCTAGTTGAGGTGCAATCCTTTCAACCGGAAGTGATTGTGGGTATTGCAAGAGGTGGTTTAACGCTTGCACACGCCATGAGCGAAGCGCTGAACATCCGAGAGGTTCAGACCATACGAACCGAGCTTTATGATGCCACATATAAAAGAGAATCGCTTAGTATTTTCGGTGGGTGTGATTTGAAAGATCATAAAAGGGTTTTGGTTGTGGATGATATTGCCGATTCGGGAGAGACACTGCAAGCTGTGATGCAAAATCTTGAGAGTGAATTTAGCGAGATCACTTTTCGCTCTGCGACACTTTTTTACAAAAACAGCTCAGTGTATAAACCCCATTTTTGGGTAAATGAGGCAAATGAGTGGATCGATTTTTTTTGGGAGAGTGATTTTAAATCACAAGAGCGTTAAGCTCTTTTTTTCTTGATCAGTTCGTAGGCCTGATTGATCTCTTGTGTTTTTTTGGTCGCTTCTTCCAGATACGCTTCATCTTTACCTTGGGCTTTAATGATGTCGGGGTGGTACTGTCGAACCAGTTTTCTGTACGCTTTTTTGATGGTGTTCATATCATCATTTTCATTTACACCCAAGAGTTTGTAGGCATCTTCTAAGCTGGCTTTGGGTGTGATGTTTTGCATCATCTTCTCAAACTGATCAAAAAGAGCATGGTATATTTTTGGATCCATTGCAAATGCTTCTGCAATAATCTGTAAAATTGCCTCTTCACTTTTGCTTACTTCGCCGTCAATAAAAGCAAGCTGGATCAAAAACCCCATAAACTGTTGCTGCTTTTGGCGGTCTCTTCTTGTAGCTTTGCCTAAATCCTGTGCGATTTGCTGTGTGTTGTCACTTCTGTCTTTTTCTTGTGAGAAGATCTCTTTTAAAATATCTTTGGTTTTGGCGGGTTCTGGAAATACTGCTGAAATATCATCAAACATGATCCCCACGAGTTGAGCCTCAAGAGCATCCACCTTGCCGTCCGCTTTGGCTACTTTTGCCACGAGTGCTACAAAGAGACCAAGCTCTGTATGAACGAGCGTTTCTTTTGTAATTTTCATGTTTTTAAACGCCTCTTTGGAGTAGTACTGCGTATATCTTTTGTAGCTTGAAAATATCCAGTAAAAAACTGCACCTAAAATAATAAAAAATATAATATTGCCCATCTGTTTCCTTTAAGCATGGCTTATGTAATGTATGCAAATTATACTCAAAGATTATGAATAGGTATAATTGCATCTATGAAACGTATAAATAAACTTAATCTTGGCGTAAAATATATGCTGATCTCCTCTTTCTTGTTTGCAATAATGGGTGCTTTTGCCAAACTCTCAAGTGAGCATATGAGCTCTTTGGAAGTGGTGTTTTTTAGAAATGTCTTTGGTGTCGCGCTTATCGGTTTTGCCATTTTAAAGTCACCTTTGGCAAATGTCGGAGGGAAGCCGTTTTTGCTTTTTTTCAGAGGCTTTATGGGGTTTGTAGCACTGCTTGCTTTTTTTTATAATATCGCACATATCCCACTGGGTGATGCTATGACATACTCTAAAACATCCCCCATCTTTACGGCTGTTTTTGCATGGATGTTTTTGAGTGAAAAGCTTTCATTTAAAGGGTGGCTTGCTGTGATGCTTGGCTTTGTAGGCATCATTTTTATCACACAGCCCGGTGGAGTAGGGTTTACAAAATATGATGCACTCGGAATCTTTAGCGGTATTGGTGCGGCGCTTGCATATACTTCTGTGCGGGAGCTTAGAAACTACTACGACACGAGAATGATAGTGCTCTCTTTTATGGTAGTGGGAACCATCGGTCCCGTGATCCTTTTACTTCTCTCTCCTTATGTAGATATGCCGGAGTTGGATTTTATGCTGGGGGAGTTTGTGATGCCCCAAGGGGTTGTATGGCTTTATGTTGTAGGGATGGGCATTTTTGCGACTATGGCACAACTGTATATGACCAAGGCATATGGTGAAACACAAGCTGGAATCGTTGGAGCGGTGAGTTACACCAATATAGTTTTTGCCATCATCATAGGGCTTTTTTTAGGAGATGCTCTGCCAAGCCTTATAACAACTTTTGGAATAGTCTTGATCGTTGTAGCGGGGATCATGGTCGCACGCTCAAAGTAGAGTCAAGTTCTCTCGTTCCATCTCTCCGGAGATGGAATGCCTACTGTATAACAACAACTGCAAATACATACTCCCACGCTGGAGCATGGGAACGAGTGTAGTAGAGTCAATTTAGTTTAAAACCATTATGATATAATCTCTCACTATTTTTAAAAGGTGTAAAGATTATGACACTACTGAGCGGACCATGTGTAATTGAGAGTGAAGAGAATATTTTTAAGATAGCCAAAGCACTTGAGATATACCAAAAAGATGAGAGTATAGATTTTTATTTTAAAGCAAGTTTTGATAAAGCCAACCGTACCTCTT
>JALUKO010000185.1 GCA_027056525.1 Helicobacteraceae bacterium
CAGGGTGGAGGAATTTTTACAAACACAACAACAAAAACTTGATGAACTACTAACACGGGAAAACGGAGAAGATGCTTATATACTTCGACGTCGTATGGAAGAGATCATGATGGAAAAGGTAGGTATTTTCAGAAATGGCGATGATCTGCAAGAAGCAGTAGATGAGCTTGAGGAGTTATACAAGCGTTCAAAGAATATAGAAGTTTTTCGTTCTAAATCACGTGCAGCAAATCCGGCACTTGTCAATGCATACAGAACACAAAAAATGTTAAAAGTGGCGTTAACAGTTGCTTATGGAGCACTTTTAAGAACTGAGAGCCGTGGTGCGCACTCTAGGGAAGATTTTCCTCAAAGAGACGATGCAAACTGGCTCAAGCGTACCATCACTTCATGGCCCGATGAGAACCAGACCATACCAAGTGTGAGTTATGAAGATATAAATATTTTGAGTATGGAACTGCCGCCAGGATGGCGTGGTTATGGAAAAGACCTTACGATTCACCATCAAGATACGCAAAAAAGAGAGAATGTGGTAGATGCAATCATTCACAAGCTCAAAAGTGAAGGTGCCAACAGGTTTGAGATACAAAATGCTCTTATGCCATTTATGGATAAGCTCCCACCAAAATATCGTACAAAAAATGAGAGACTTAGGGAGAAAATATGAACAAAGAAAATAGTAACAGAGTTTTAAAAATCAGTATTTTACGTTTTGATCCCAATGATCCTGAAGATTTTCCCCATATGGAAACTTTTGAGGTTTTAGAAGCTGTGGGGATGACCCTTTTTATCGCACTCAATGATATCCGTGAACACCAGGATAATTCTTTAAAGTTTGATTTTGTCTGCCGTGCGGGCATTTGTGGAAGTTGTTCTATGCTTGTAAACGGAAGGCCTACTCTTGCTTGTAGAACATTAACTTCCAAGCTTGATGAGCATATAACGTTGGCACCTCTGCCTCTTTTTGAATTGATTGGCGACCTCTCTATCTATACAGGTAAGTGGATGAGAGGACTCAACAAAAGACTTGAGACATGGATACATGATAAAGAGATGCAACTGAGTATTGATAAACTTGAAGAAGCGATGGATCCGGATCTTGCAGATGAGATATACGAGCTTGATCGTTGTATCGAGTGTGGGTGCTGTGTTGCGGGATGTGGGACTATTCAAATGCGTCCTGATTTTGTCGGTGCAGTAGGGCTGAACAAGATTGCACGTTATCATTTGGATCCAAGAGATAAAAGAAGTGATGAAGAGTATTATGAACTTATTGGTGATGAAGATGGTGTATTTGGATGTATGACACTCCTTGGTTGTGAAGATGTATGCCCAAAAGATCTGCCACTGCAAAGTAAAATAGCCTATTTGAGAAGGATGATGCTGCGCACCGGCATGAAAAGCTAAAAGAAGATAACACATACAAAACATACATTGTGATACAATAATAGCTCAAACAAATATAAAAAGGGTTTTGTATGTTATCTTCCACTTTAGAAGCGGTATGTTCGAGCTTACTTTCTCCGGATGATCTGACGATCAGTGATGAACTTTTTACGCAAATACAACAAGAAGCCATAGTTACAAAAATTATAAATTCCAAAAATAAGTCCTATATAAATATTTATGCATCTTCTCAGCTTTTTTTATCGGCAATTGTTCCGATTTTACATGATTTTGGTTTTGAGATCGTTGATGAAGTTTCTTATACTCTTTTTATCAAAAAACAGACCATATATATAACGCGTTTTAATTTGCAAGTAGATGATAAAAAGAAGATATTGCAGTCAAAAGAAAATATACAGCAGGTGATCTCAGACGCTCTAAACGGTGTTATATTTTCAAGGTGTCAGCTTTTTTCCTTGGTTTACAATGAAGATCTTTCCATAAGAAAGATTATGCTTCTAAGAGCATTGATTGAGTATATCAATCAGTCCATAATTTCACTTAATATAGCGACAATTATTCATACTGTTACAAGTTATTCTGCTATTGCAAAACTCTTTGTGGAGTATTTTTCAGTGAAATTTGATCCAAAACTGCATAAGCGTGAAAAACTTATGGATGAGTTTGAAGTTATTATAGAGGGAAAAATCAAAGAGGTGCCAAACATAACCGACGATAAGATACTCAAGCTTATGTATGCGCTCATACAAAATATCACTCGAACGAACTACTTCTTTGACAGAGAAGCGATCGCTTTTAAAATAGATGCTAAAAAGTATTTTGAAAACGCTAAAGGTCTGCAACCCAACATAGAAGCATTTGTGTACCATATAGATTTCAGTGGGATCCATTTGCGTATGAGTAAGATCAGTCGCGGTGGGATCAGATGGAGTGAAAGAGCTGAAGATTATCGTCAGGAGATAAAATCTCTCATGATAACTCAGGAGGGAAAAAACGCTATTATCATTCCAGATGGGGCTAAAGGCGGTTTTATTATTCATAAAAACAGTGCTGAGATCACGAAGGAGATATTTCAAGATATCTATACAAATTATATAAACAATATGCTTGATCTGGTTGATAACATGGTCGATGGAA
The DNA here is from genome assembly GCA_027056525.1 of Helicobacteraceae bacterium. Lineage (GTDB taxonomy): Bacteria > Campylobacterota > Campylobacteria > Campylobacterales > Sulfurimonadaceae > Sulfurimonas. The sequence goes on from JALUKO010000185.1 coordinate 2,545, forward strand.
AAATCGTTGTTGATGAGAATATTGTTGCTTATGACGGTGAAGATGCTTACTTTGTTATTGCCGCAGACAAGGGAACCGCTTCTATGAGTGATGTGGCAAACAAAATAGCAAAACAGAGAAACTACTGGCTTGGTGATGCCTTTGCAAGTGGCGGGAGTAACGGTTTTAGTCATAAAGAGCTTGGTATTACGGCACGTGGAGCGATGGTTTCTTCTGAGAGATTCTTTATTGAAAAGGGTATAGATATAAAAAAAGACTCAGTAAGTGTTGTGGGTATCGGAAGTATGAAAGGAGATGTTTTTGGAAACGGACTTTTGTACTCCGAGCATTTTAAACTTTTAGCTGCTATTTCACATAAAGAGATCTTTATTGACCCTGATCCGGATTTAAAGGTGAGTTATCAAGAACGTCAAAGACTTTTTCATGCTAAAAACGGTGCTTGGAGCGCTTATGATACAAAGCTTATTTCAGAAGGCGGCGGGGTGTTTTTACGTTCTCAAAAAACGATAGAGTTGAGTAGTGAGATGAAAAAACTTTTAGGAACTTCTAGAAAAAACATGAGTGGGGAAGAGCTGGCAAAACAGGTACTTAAAATGAAAGTAGATCTGCTCTTTAACGGGGGTGTTGGAACATATTTTAAAAGTTCTGAGGAGAACAACCTTGATC
>JALUKO010000186.1 GCA_027056525.1 Helicobacteraceae bacterium
ATATATTTGTGTTTCATTATCTAGCATATGTTCATCAAAAAGTTTTAACTCCTCTTCATCCGCCTCTCTTGCAACCGTGGACAAAAAAAGATGGTTGATCAGCTTATGGAGCATCTCTTTATGTTGATACGCCGGAATGCCATCAAAAAGAGTATCAGGTATCAACTTCTCAGCATTCCAACCCCAAGTCCAATCTCTTTTATTGCGAATAAAAAGGTTTTCTCTTATATATTTATGATAAACCATAAAAGACTGCGTATCAAGCGGCACTTCGGTGTATTTACCAAGTTTGTACTTCATAGAGGCTTGATTCATCTCAGTGAGAGCTCTCGCAAAATCGCTGAAAAAACCACGACGATGTTCAAAGTGTGTTTTTTTGGAGAGTGAAAAGAACAGCTCTTCAGCACTTTTTGCTTTGTCAGACTCTAGCAGATATGTTTTTGAAAAAACTATCTGAAGTAAAATATCTTGCCATGTTTGTGGATGGCTTGCAACTATCTCTGAGACTACAGCAGCTTTTTGTGTAGCAGAAAAATTTGGAAAGTAGATATCTACAAGTCTTGAGCTAACTTCCGGAATAAACTCAGGTGACTTTACAAGTTCTCTGTAAAAATCAAACCCGTCTGTAATGGTTGTTCCAAAAAGCTCTAAAGGTTCTGTGTTCTCATCAAGTCCTATCACCAAGGTGTCATTATCACTGCTGAGTTTCCAGTTTTGTAATGCTTTTGCCGCGATAGGAACAAATGTATCACTGAAGTTTTGCAAAAAGATCTCCATCATCTCACGACCATTGTCTTCTGGACTTCTAAATCTTCTCCAGTTATCATCACTGACCATATGCACAAATGTAATATATCCTGCGGTATAATCTTCTCTAAAGCCTCGTACCAAGTTACTATAGACTCTATCTATATTTGGAGCATGAGAGGAGTCAAGCTCATATGCCGGAGAAAACATGATAGTTGATGTGAGTATATAAGCACTCCAATAATCGATGTAGTTCTTATCGAGATCCTTAAGCGCATAAAAACGGGCTAAAATTTTGGCAACCTCTGCTGTTCCGCTTGGATAGGTAGAGAAGTAAAATTCTTCCTCTTCGCTTCCGTTGTCATTTAAACGCTCTTCTACAGCACTAAGATCATTACTGCTTTGTTGTATCTGTTTTTCGATTGTACTTATGAAAGTTTGAGAAGCAAGCATCTCCTGTATCTTTTCTTCAGGCATACCAAAGTAAAGAGTACTTAAAAGTTTGTCGGCAACTTTTTTTTGCTCTGCGATTGAGAGAGCATTAAAAGAGGCATCATCCATCGGCTTGAGTTTATAAGAACTCACAGGTAGGTTCTTTGCATAAAGCACAAGACCTTCGTAGGTAGAGATACTTTGAGAATCATTGGATGCTGTGTTTGTATTGTTGGTACTTTCCCCCTGACAGCCCAGAAGCAAAAGGGAGAGAACGGCCGGAAATAAGATGTGTAGAATTGATGTAAATCTGATCACTGCAATACCTTGTCAAAAAATAATGAAAGGATTATACACTATTCTTTATCACACTAAGATAAATAAGTTTTATTAATGTAATTATTTCTTGATAAGTGATACTAAAGGATTATTTTTCTTTAGTATCGATGGCATCTTTTGCAGATTTTATAGCACTGCCAAGTGCATTTTTCGCGAGGCTCCAAGCTTCTACTCCCATCCGTTTAGCTTCTTTTGCTGCTGGAGAATGGAGTGCTTCTTCCCCTTTTTTAACGGCATTTTTTGCAAAACTTGAGAATCTTTCACGCATAATGTCAGCTGCTTCTTTGGAGATATGAATCAGTTCCTCAAGATCATAATGCATATCCTGATTAATTTTAAGAAGAAGTTCTCGTATATTTTTAGAACTTTCATTTGCTTTCGTTTGGATCACTTGGGAGAAAAGTACATCTGTCTGGTTGAGATCTTCCATAATAGTGTCATAATCTTCTATGAGAATATGTTTGGCTTCAACCGGCATAAAGGCTAAGCGTTTTTTAAACCTGTCAATCGAGTGAACAAGACCGCTTCTCATCCCTCTAAGTGTAGCACTGAGTATCTCTTGGGCTCTGTTTGGGGAAGCTTCAGCTATATCAACAGCAGACTGCAAAATAGTTGAGAGTATCTTTCTTATGCGTATAGTGTTGAGGGAGCCCTCTTTTATCGCTTCATAGGTGATCTCTTTAATAATCTCTTCGGTTGTATCGCTTATGTTGCCGTCCTTGTCTTTTTCAAGTGCGGTAATGATGGCAGATTCCACCATCTCACCAAGCAGGTCATAAAGATCGATCGATTGGAGTTTTATTTGATGGAGTTTAGAGACTACCTTTTCATCATCCCCTATTTGAACCTCAAATGCATTAAATACTTTGTATTTTGCTTGTTGGAGATCATCAGCTTTTCTCTCAAGCGATCTCTCGATTTGCTCTTTTTGTGCAAGCAGGGCATCTACCTCATCATGAAGCCTTTGTGTTTCAACATCGAGCACAGTATTTGTAAGGGTTTTTATCTCGTGCAGGCTCATCTCTTGGGGTTCAAGTTGCCATTTGCTTTGCAGATGCTTGAGTGTCTCGCTGATCCTTTCATCAACACTCGGCAGCTGTGTGTTATATGAGTTTTTTATATCTTCTTGCAGTTTTTCTAAATCCATAGCAGATCCTTTTTAAAGTACCATTTTGATGTTTTTATGATCTTTGAGTGCCTGATAGATGAAGTTTCTTTCATCTTCATTTTGGATGACAAGATCAAGATTCATACTGACATATTTACCTGTTTTACTTGCATTTGAATGTGTAAGTGTATGCTCTCTCTCAATAATCACCTCATGTATCGCTTTTTGAATTGCCTCTTTTTCATGCCCTATAAGTTTGTAAGTCCATGAACAAGGATATGTAAGTTCAAGTTTTTCTTTAGAATCGTTTATAATCTCCACTTTTGCCTCCTGATTTTTTCTCAAGCTGAACATTTTTTATAACCATCCCTTTATCGATTGCTTTGACCATATCGTAGATAGTTAAAAGACCGATACTTGTTCCGGTAAGTGCTTCCATCTCAACCCCTGTTTGACCCGTTAGTTTTGCCGTAACTGTGAGTTTAAAACCCGGAAGATCAGAGAGCTCCTCCACATCACAGTTGATACCGCTGAGATTGAGCGGGTGACACATAGGGATCAACTCACTTGTCTTTTTGACTCC
>JALUKO010000187.1 GCA_027056525.1 Helicobacteraceae bacterium
GCTTTATTTTTTGATTTATATTAAAGTTATATTATTAATTTATTTTTGTAAATTAAAATAAAGGAGAAACAATGGCTGATTCAGTTGATGTGTTAAGTACACTTAAACTAGTCTATACGATCTATGCACTCGCAGTGATATCTCTTATTGCCTGGTATGCATATCGTATTACACAACGGGGAGAGGTAAAACCTGCTAAAAAAGCTATCTTTTGGACTTATGTTACTGTCCTTATCACTATGGGAACAGGGCTTCACTTTCTAACATTCAATCTTGTACCGTGGGTACCAATGGATTTAGACAGAGCAAATATAAAATCGGAAAAAACTTTCAAAATCATATACAAAGATCATGTGATTACACTTGATGAAAAACCGATGAGAGTTCCATGTAATAAATATGTGATCTTTGACGCTTACAGCGAAGATCTGACGTATGGTTTTGGAATATTCAGACAAGATCATTCACTCGTTACACAGATGCAAGTTGTTCCGGGTAATGGAAATGATTTGATGTGGAAATTTGGAAAAAACGGAACCTACTATATTCGTTCTACCGAGTATTCCGGACCTAAGGGTACGCAGATGATTGTGCAGGATGCTGTAATAGTAAGTGGTTGTCAAGAAGACGACACTAAGTCAATGAAGAAAGGAATATAAGATGAGTTTTTTAAATAAACTTCTTGATGGACATGAAGGTGGTCTTAAGCACGAAGGTATGACACCAATGCAAAAAATCGCAATGCGTTTTGTGGTTATTGGTCTTCTGTACTATGGTTTAGCTGCTCTAGAGGGTATGATTATGCGTATGTACGAGATTAAACCTCTTCCTTTTATCGATGAAAGTCACTTTTTTTCTATCATGACAGTTCACCCTATGGTTGGAATTTTTGGGTCATCATATATGATAGTATTTGGTGCATTTTTATTTTTAACTCCATTTTTGATGAAAAAACCTATCTACTCTATTAAGATGGCAAATCAATCTTGGATGTTTATTGGTGGTGGTACACTTATCATGTGGCTTGCAGGATTTCTTTTTTCATATGCTCCACTATATACTCTGTACTGGCCTCTTCCTGCTGACACTGAACAGTTTACTGCTATTGGCGGTATCGTTTATATCGTTGGTGTTGTTGGTATTATGATTGGTACATTCCTTTATACTTACAATGTATTTAAGACTATTGTTTACACACCGCAAGGTTGGGAAAAACAACCAGCTGGTGAGTTACTAAAATCTGCGCTTGGTATTACTGGTCTTATGAATTTCTTTAGAAAAAAAGATATAGAGCACCTTGTTCCACTTCCTATTGCTGCTATTGCAAGGGGTACTATTGATGTTGGACTCAATGCTATTGTTATCTCAACTGCCGGTGTATTAATTCTTATCTATTTAGTTGCAAATGGGCTTTTTAGTGCAGACATGCAAGGTACTTGGGTAGATGCTCTTTTATATAAAAACATCTTTTGGTGGGGTCTTGACTTAGTTGCCGATGGACTTGTTCTAGTTTTTGTAGCCGGTACTTGGTATTTACTTGCTATGATGATAAGTGGAAAAGATCTCTATATGCAAAATGTCGCCCGTGCCGCACTCTTTTTAGAGATGGTTGTTTCTTGGACAGTTTGGTCCCACCACCTTATGAGTGATCAAGGTCAATCCAATACACTTAAAGTTCTTTCAGGTGAAGTTGTAACTGCTTTTGAGCTTGTAACTCAAGGTATCGCTGTATTTATCGTTTTAACTACACTTTACAAAGCCAAACCTATCAAAATAACAAATGAGTTGAAGTTTCTTCTCGGTGGAATCTTAGGTTTTATGTTGGCTGTTCCTGCTGGAATCATCCAGGCCGACCTTGGTATGAATAGAATTTTACACAACACTCAGTGGATCATCGGTAACCACGTGCATGTTGCAATACTTGTCGGTCTTACTATGACACTCTACAGTGCTATTTATGTCCTGTTTCCGATTTTAACAAATGGGGTCAAACTATACTCTCAAAAACTAGCAAATGCCCACTTTTGGCTACACCTTGTCGGTGGTATTGGTATGGGTGCCTTTATGGGTATGGCAGGAATTGATGGGATGCTCAGACGCACCATATATTATAACGGTGAGTATAACATCTATATGATTCTAGCCGGGCTCTGTGGTGCTATGATGCTATTAGCATTTGTACTGTTTCTATACAACATAATTATGAGTATCGGTCTTAAAGGACTGCTTGGTATCTACCAACCCTCTCCAATGAATACTCATGAATGTATCGCCGAAGCAAAGGATAAATAATGAAATACTTTATGATTATATTAGTTCTAATTGTAGTTGCATTAGCTGCTCTTTTTATCATAAAAGATAATGACCTTCTTCTTGTCGGTGCTATTATTACTATCATCGCCGGATTTTGGATAGCGGTTTTTCAAATCCCAAAAGAGTCTGACTCTTAAAGCAAAAACCAATATGGACTTTCCATATTGGTTCACACATTTACATACTTCCCGTTTATTAAACTCCTGCACAAATACACTCTTACTAGAAAGAAAATAGATAACCTCAACAGCTTTATAGCTATATGGTTAAATTTTAATCATCTAATTTTTTATGGATTGTATATTTTTTAATCATTTAGCTATACTAAATACATTAATTACATATTATAATTACAACATCAATTTTTCAGGAGACACTATTTATGGCAGGATTTAAACAATTAAAAGGGCAAGGGCACGCACCAACGCTTTTTATGGCTTTTTTATATTTCGATGTAAGTTTTATGGTCTGGACAATGCTTGGACCATTAAGTACAGAGATTGCAGAAGCACTTGCTCTCAACGGTTACATTATGACAGCGGGGGAAAAAGCAACTTTACTTTCGCTTCCGATTCTCTCAGGAGCTATTTTAAGAATAGTACTCGGTTTTGGTGTGGATAAACTTGGAGCAAAAATGACAGCTTTACTTGCGCAGTCGGTTGTTATAGCTTCATTATTAACTGCATTTTTTATGGGTGACAGTATCACATACAACGCACTACTCATCGTAGCACTTGGTCTTGGTTTTGCAGGAGCATCGTTTGCTGTTGCCCTTCCACAAGCTGGGCAGTGGTATCCGCCTAAACTTCAGGGGGTTGTTCTTGGTATTGCGGGAGCCGGTAATATCGGTGTTGTTATTGACTTTCTCTTCGCACCAAAGATCGCTGAACTGTGGGGATGGTCAGCTGTATTTGGAGTAGGTGCTGCAATGGCGATCCTTGTGTTTATCGCTTATCTGTTTATAGCAAAAAATGCTCCAGAGTCTGTATATAAAGCTCGTCCTAAAAAGCTTACAGACTATGGGAAACTTCTCAAAGACAAAGATACATGGTGGTTTTCACTCTTTTACGCTATTAGCTTTGGTGGTTTTGTTGGTTTTGCAGGGTATATGAAAGTATATCTTATGAACACTTACCAAGCAGATATGAGTGCTTTTGGTTTGGATGTACTTGATGAAAGTAACGTGAAAGTTATTGCAGGATATTTCGGCGCTCTTTGTATATTTGCAGGAGCTGTTCTTCGTCCTGTTGGAGGGGGTGTCGCTGACAAACTCGGCGGTATCAAATCTTTGTACATTTTCTTTGGTTTGGTTGCACTACTTGCAATTATTAATGCTACCATTACATTGCCTTTTGGCATTGCGATCTTTGTACTTTTCTTGATCATGGCTAACTTAGGTATGGCAAACGGTGCTGTTTTTCAACTTGTACCTCAACGTTTTGCCAAAGATATGGGAATTATGACAGGTATTGTCGGATGTGCCGGAGGACTTGGCGGTACTGCACTTATCAAAACTCTCGGATGGAGTAAGGGTGCATTTGATGGCTACTCTGCAGGTTTTATGATCTTTGCTGCGGTTGTTCTTGTTGCAATAGCCGGCATCTCTTTTGTAAAAACAAGATGGAGAACTACATGGGGTGTACAAGCCGGCGGTAGAATCTAAAAAATAAAAGGTTTATAATGGCATCAAACAACATCAAATATACTGGCTTTTCACTTGCTAAGGGAAAAGATCTCACCGGTGATGACTTCTATGATGTCAAAACCATCGGTGATCTAACCATAGCGATCGTATGTGATGGCGTTGGCAGTGCAACAGAGGGTGCAGAAGCTGCCAAACGCACCACAAAATATCTGATGAACAACTTCAAAATACGTCCAAAAACGTGGAGTATTGAAAAGTCTATAAAGTCTTTTATAGAATCTATCAACGCTATACTTTATCAAGAATCGCAGATAAACTACGAATCAAGTGAACTTGTAACAACATTGACTATTGTCGTTATACAAGGAAATCGGCTTTATGGTGCCAACGTCGGAGACAGCAGAGTTTACCTCTACAGAAACAACAAACTGAACCAACTTTCTTATGATCATGCTATGGATGAAGAGGGGTTTGAAAACGTACTGACACAGGCTATAGGTATCGACACCGAGGTACAACCCTACTATTTTGAAAACCTTGTAGAAAAAAACGATAAAATTCTTCTGTGTAGTGATGGTCTTTATAATGTTATGGATCCTATGCAACTACAAAAAGGTGTAGTGCTTGGGGCACATGCATTAGTGAAAAAAGCCAGTAAACTTATGGAAGATGACCTGCCTGATGATACAACTGCCGTCGTCATAGACATACTTCAAGCAGATGAACTGACAACACTTAAACAACAAAAACTTGAAATTCCCGACACACTCAAAGTGGGACAGAGCATTGATGGCTACACACTGACAAAACCTCTTATACAAAATGAAAGAACCTGGCTGGTTCACAAAAAAACAAAAGATTATGTTCTAAAATTTGCTCCTACAGAAGCAAAAGAAGACCCTATGATCCTTGACCTTTTTGTCAAAGAAGCATGGAATGCAAAACGTCTTAAAGCTGACTTTTTTCCAAAAGCAGTTATACCAAAGAACAGAACCCACCGTTACTATGTTATGCAACTTTTTCACGGTGAAGATCTGGATAACTACCTCTCACACAAGAACATCACTATAGATGATGCGGTAGAGTTGGCATCGACACTTCTGAATATGTCTCAGTTTTTAGTCAAATATGACCTCGTTCACGGTGATATAAAACCGCAAAATATTATGATAGCAAAAGATGATGATGAAAATCTTGAGTTTAAAATCATCGACTTTGGAAGTATTACAGAGATCTTTTCAAATGATTCCAAAGCGGGAACACCTAGTTTTCTTTCACCTGAGCGCTTTCAAAATGAAGCTATCTGTGAATCGAGTGAAATATTTTCTATTGGTGTAACACTTTATTTGAGTTTGACAGGAAAATATCCCTACGGCGAGATAGAACCTTTTCAAACTCCGACATTTAAAGAAGCAAAAAAGCCAAGCACATTTAACAAAAACATCCCTGATTGGCTTGACAGTGTTATACTCAGAGCTATTGCCATAGATAAGCAAAGACGCTATGCACACTATTCTGAGATGGCGTATGAGATCAAACACCCACAAAAGGTTAAACCATTCTTTGCAAAAAACGCTTCTTTGATGGAGCGCTCACCCTTGGCTTTTTATAAGGGTGGTTTCATTATAATGACTATCATTAATTTTATACTTCTAGTATGGATGAATGCCTAACCCTCTAATATAAAGTGAGTCGATGAGCTGGCTAAATTTTTTTGAAACAAAAACACAACAAAAGCATCCTTTTGGACGAGGTATCAACGCGAATATCTCTCCCCACGAAGAGGAGCTGTTCAATAAATCCTATGAAGCATTTGAAAATAAAGATATACTCAATGCTTATGAGTATTTTTTCTTATCGCTAGAGAACTTTACCAATAAACAATCCAACCAAAATATTTTGATAGACAAACAAGATCCTCATCAACTAAAGTTTACTCTCTTTCAAGGTACGGCAAAAATAGAGGGCTATGTAACTTCTGAGTTTTTTTATGCTGAAGCTATTATCATCAAAAAACAAGATACCCACGTAGCACTCAAACGCTATGTGCTTGAGCGAAATTATCAGTTAACGTATGCCTATTATTTTACGGACGATACCTATGTGAAACTCAAACTCTACCATGACAATATCACAATGAACCCACACAAGATCTTTTTCCCTTTAAGAGAATTAGCCCTCAATGCGGATTTTGACAAAGAGTACCTAAAGTTCGAGTTCACTCATATGACGCTAGAAGATATAGAGCATCTTCGAGAAGTTCCAAAAACGGAACTACGTATAAAGTATGATTTTTTACATATTTGGATAGATCAGCTTATAACAAAAATAGAGACATTTCCACCCAATGACAACGCAGGAATGCAGGCATTTTCTTATCTCAATTTTCTTTTTAAAGTTGACTATCTTTTAGTTCCAAAATATGAGATATACCAGAAAATGAGTAAAAAGATACAAGAATACTTTAGCAATGAAACATCGACTACAGAAGCTAAAAATGAGGAGTTACGAGAGTATATATATGAACTCAGAAGCATGAGTTTTGAAAACTTCCAAGAAAAATTTTATGATGCAAAGTATACGTTTAATCCTACCGAAAAAACTTCTATAGAAGAGATTAATAACTTTATAAACGAATCAATAATTAAAATAAGATGGTACAAAAACAACCGCTACAACCAGATCATACCGACAATGTACAAATACATTGCTTTTTATCTTCTTTATAATTATGGTCTGCACCCCGTTACAAAAGAGCTGCTGCACACCTTGGTAGAGATTCAAAATCCAGACTTTTTTAAAGCATTGGGTTACCACACCCTTTACGATGAAAAAACAAATACATTTTCTAAAAAAACAATCATTTCCAAAATAGAAGAGACTATCACTCCTTATCAGGAGCGTTTTAAAAGTCTTGAGCCCTTTGGAAATAAACTCAATTTTTCTTCACTTAATGAGTTTAGTAACAGCTTTTACATACAACTTAAACATCTCAATTTTGAGGAGGTCTAGTTTGAATACACAAAATATTTTAGATATGCACATAGAAAACATCGTTCAGATCATGACCCCTTACGGTACGGGTACAGGCTTTATCATAGATAATCTTATCATTACAAACTCTCATGTCGCCAGTGGCTTAAGAGAAGTGGTTATAAGTGCAAAAAACATTAAAAGAGATATCGCACAGGTCATTTATGATGATCCTTATTATGATCTTGCATTTATCAAATATAAAAATATTCCACAAAAAAACACTCTGCATCTTGCAACAAAAATGGTTGAAGACGGAGATGTCGTTATTGCTGTTGGGCATCCATACGGACTCAACTATACGGCTACAGAGGGGATCGTTTCTCGTGCTTCCAGACTTCAAGGCGAACTTGAGTATATACAAATAGATGCAGCCATCAACCCGGGCAACAGTGGAGGTCCCCTACTCAATATCAAAGGGGAGCTCATAGGTGTCAACACCTTCATAATTCAAAATTCAAATAACCTCGGATTTGCTCTTCCCTATTTTTATTTAGAAGAAGCATTAAAAGCGTTTAAAGAGCTCAAAAAAGAAAATATTATTAAATGTCCTTCTTGTAAAAACCTAATACAAGAGCAACAAATAGAGGCTGATTATTGTCCAAAATGTGGTGTAAAACTAGAAGTCGCCAAATCCAGAAGAAAAGGCTACAAACCTTCAGGTGCCATCAAACTTATCGAGGAGATTTTACATCTGCTTAACATAAATGTAACCTTGGCAAGACGCTCACAATCATCATGGACAGTCTATCACGGCTCTGCAAAAATAGAGATCACCTATTATGAAAACGGTATTATTATTGGTGACTCAAAATTATGTATAATTCCACAAACCAATATAGAGAACATTTATGATTATCTTCTTCAAGAAAATAAAGAATTATCATATTTGCAGTTTTCTATTAATGAAAACAGTATTTATCTCTCATACCTTATTGTGGACTCTTCATTAACAATCAAAGAGGGAAAAACAGCATTTGAAAGACTTTTGGAACTTTCAAACAGGTATGATGATATTTTAATAAATCGATTTAAAGCCATAAAACTAAAACGAGAAGAGGATGACACGTAGATGAACACATTTTTAAACTTTGCAGTAGATCTTGAAAACTTCATAGATCAGCTTAACGAAAAACTCCAACATAACAAAAAACGTATCAAAGAACTTTTGGACATGCCCCATAAAACATATGCAAATTTTGTTAAACCTTTAGAGATGATGGAGGAGTATTTGGAACATTTCTTCACTCCCCTTTCGCATCTCAATTCTGTGAGTAACACACAACAAACACAAAAAGTATATGCAGAATCTTTGCCAATTATAACGCAATACTCTACTGAACTTTCTCAAAATCTTGAAATATACAAAGCATATAAAACAATTTTAGAAAAAGAGCAAAATCAACTTAATGACGAGCAAAAAAGAGTACTCAAACTCAATATTCAAAATTTTGAGCTCAGTGGTGCTCACCTTGATAAGCTCACAAAACAAAGACTTCAAGATATCAACATTAGAAAGAGTGAACTTTCAAACAGTTTTTCTCAAAACTTACTCGATGCGACTAACGCCTATGAGTATATTATTACAGATGAAAAAGATATTGAAGGTCTGCCATCAAGTGAAGTAAAAAGTGCAGAATTTACAGATAAAGATAAAAAGATAAAATATAAATTTACACTGCAAATGCCATCATATATAGCCTATATGACCTACGGTCCAAACAGAGCTATCCGGGAAGAACTCTATCGTGCATATGTAACCAGAGCACCTCAAAATGCCAAGATCATTGAGGAGCTTCTTCAACTACGCCATGAAATGGCAAGCTTACTAGGTTTTAAAAACTATGCTTCTTATTCTCTTGCTACAAAAATGGCTAAAGATGAAAAAAGTGTTTTAAATTTTTTAGATAACCTTCTCATCAACTCTCAGGCACAGGCAAAAAAAGAGCTACAAGAGGTGCAATCACTTTCAGATGAGACACTCCAAGCGCATGATACAGCTTTTTACAGTGAGCTTTTAAAAAAACAAAAGTATGATATAGATGAAGAGCTTTATCGCCCTTATTTTGAACAATCTAAAGTGATCAATGGTATGTTTGATTTTTTAAACAAACTCTTTAACCTAGAGTTCAAAAAAGTTGATCTTGTTCTATGGGATGACAAAGCAACAGCTTATGATCTTTATTTAAACAACACTTTAAAAGCAAGACTTTTCCTTGATTTAGAAGCAAGAAAAAGCAAACGTGGTGGTGCATGGATGCACAACTGGCAAGCACATTGCCTTGATGAAAAAAATAACGAACAGCTCGCAAGTGCATTTGTTGTTTGTAACTTTCCACCATCGTCAAAGGATGCTCCATCACTTCTGAGACATGATGATGTAGTAACTCTTTTTCATGAAATGGGGCATACCATACATCACTTACTAAGTGATGTCAATGAAAATGAAGTAAGTGGGGTTAATGGTGTAGAATGGGATGCTGTTGAATTCCCTTCGCAGTTTCTGGAAAATTTTGCATATGAGCCAAAGGTGTTAAAACTGTTTGCATCTCACCATGAAACAGATGAGATCATACCCGATGCAATGATAGAAAAACTTGTACGCGCTAAAAACTTCTTATCCGCTTCTTCAATGTTACGACAACTGGAATTTTCTATCTTTGACTTTAGGCTTCATACACAATTATTTCAAGGTGATGAGATACAAAAACTTCTCAATGAGATACGCACAAAAACAGCACTCGTGCAGACACCTGAGTATAATAAATTTCAAAACGGATTTGCACATATCTTTGCAGGCGGCTATGCTGCAGGCTATTATAGCTACAAATGGGCAGAAGTACTCAGTGCAGATGCTTTCTTTGAGGTTATGAATGAGGGGATATTCAATTCAAAAACAGCCAAAAAATACCTAGAAATTATACTCAAAAAAGGGGGATCATACAGTATGCAAAAGCTCTTTTATCA
>JALUKO010000188.1 GCA_027056525.1 Helicobacteraceae bacterium
ATCCCTATAAGTGATCGTTTTTCAAGTCTCTCATCATTAGACATTAAGGCACGGAGATAAAGATTTTTGTAGTCATTATAAGCACGAAACTGATCACTTTTGTTCTCTTTTTTCACCAAAGAGTCAGCACGTTTGAGGATTTCACTATCACTCAGCCCATACACAGTGATAGCAAAAATAAGCAATATAAAGAGGTACCGGAGCATCAGCTACTTATTCACCTTCGGTAAGTTTGTCAAGCAACTCTTTCACTGAAATAATTTCATTGAGTCGATAACCGTTCGTTCCTGAAAAGAACAAGCCCGTATCAACATTGCCAAGGTATGCATCACTGAGTCTGTCTGCTATACAAAAACCCACCTCTTTTGCTTCTTCTCCACGATTACAAGGAGCAACACAGTTGGAGATACATTTAATCGCAGGACCCTCTCTTTTTTCAACAAGTTCGGTCAGGTTTGTTCTTACCCCCTGTGCAGGATAACCCACAGGTGACTTCATAAGTTGGATATCTTCTTTTTTGGCATTTAAAAGAACATTTTTGAGATTTTCATGTGCATCACACTCATGCGTACCTATAAAACGCGTTCCCATCTGTACACCACTTGCACCAAGAGACATCATCTCCTCTATATCACTTTTATCCCAGACACCCCCTGCTGCAATCACCGGAATATCACCCCACAATGCAGCTTCTGCAACAACAGGCTCCACAAGGTTTTCAAGTTGGTTTTCCGGAAGTTTACACTGCTCATAGGTAAAGCCCTGATGCCCTCCACTTTTTGGTCCCTCCAACACTACTGCATCGGGAAGTCTGTTGTAACGCTTCTGCCATCTCTTACAAATGATCTTCAAAGCTTTCGCAGAAGATACAATAGGCACAAGTGCTACATCGGGATAATCAGCCGTAAATTCAGGCATATTTGTAGGAAGTCCCGCACCAGTAATAATGATGTCGATTCCTGATGCACAGGCATCCGTTACAACACGACCATAATCATTGATAGCATAGAGAATATTTGCGGCAAGCGGCTTATCTCCACATATTTTTCTTGCATTTTGTATGATAGCGTCAAAACCCTCTTGAGAGTAGAAATTTGTTTCACTTAAAGGTCTGTCTGATACAAGTTTTTTTGCATATGTTTTATCTTGATAATATCCGGTACCAACCGAACTGATAACCCCAAGAGCTCCCTCTTTTGAAACAGTACCCGCAAGTTGATCCCAACTGATACCTACACCCATACCACCTTGAACTATAGGTTTTTCTATAACATATTTTCCTATTTTTAAAGACTTAAAGCTCATTAGTTTACCTTTATCTTTGCAAACTTTCTTTTTCCAACCTGTAAAATATATTCACCGGCTGTAAGTTGCAATTGCTCATCAGAGACTTTTTCTTGGTTTATTTTAACAGCACCTTGCTTAATATCTCTTCTAGCTTGAGAAGTTGATGGCTCTATGTTACATTCTACTAAAGCTTTTGCAATCCAGATATCTCCATCGACACTAAATTCAGCTATATCTGTTGGAATCTGGCTTTTTGAGTGTATCTTATCAAATTCTGCTTTTGCATTGTTTGCTGCTGCTTCATCATGATAACGGGCAGTTATCTCTAAAGCAAGTTCCTCTTTCACTTTTTTAGGATGCAACGATCCATCTTCCACACCACTTTTAAGCGTAGCTATTGCTTCTAAAGATTTTGTACTTAAAAGCTCATAATAGCGCCACATCAGATCATCTGAAATACTTAGAACTTTACCAAACATATCATTAGGCTCATCTGAAACACCTATGTAATTACCGAGTGATTTACTCATTTTTTGCACACCGTCAAGCCCTTCTAAAATAGGCATCATCAAAACAGCCTGCTGTTTTTTGATATCATATGCTTTTTGGAGCTGACGTCCCATAAGGAGGTTGAACTTCTGATCCGTCCCGCCTATCTCAATGTCCGAGCGCAGATGAACACTGTCATAACCCTGCAAAAGAGGATACATAAACTCACTTACAGCTATGGGTGTATTTGAACTGTAACGTTTTGAAAAATCATCACGCTCGAGCATACGCGCCACTGTTAAATTGGAAGCAAGTTGCAACATGCCCGCTGCTCCCAATTTTTCCAGCCACTCATCATTATAAACGATCTGTGTTTTGCTCTCATCAAGCACCTTAAATGCCTGTGTTGTATAACTGTTTATATTTTGAACGATCTCCTCTTGGGTCAGTACTTTTCGTGTTGCGCTTTTTCCGGTTGGATCACCAATCATTGCGGTAAAACTTCCTATAAGAAACTGAACACGTCCACCATACTTTTGAAAAGTAGCCAATTTTTGAAGAAGTACCGTATGCCCTAAATGCAGATCCGGTGCAGTTGGATCAAAGCCTGCTTTTACCGTATAGGTTGTGCCCTCTTCATAGTAAGTTTTTAAAAGTTTCTCAATTCTCTCAGAGTCTATAATCTCTGCACATCCTCTATGTATCTCTTTTAAAGCTTCTTCTATCATTATCTTCTCTTTATATTAATTTTTATATGCATCATCGGTGCGGATAAGCTGAATCACTTTTATTTTTTGCTCCAGCTTTGTACGTAACAGATGTATGTTTGCTTCTTTTGATTCAAAACCAAGTTCACAATACTGCACATAGTCATTTGTTTCTTTACCAAGTTCAATCGATGTTATATCAATATTTAACTTCACTAAAAATGTTAAAAAATCGGCTAATGCTCCTTTTTCATTGTGAAGCGATGCTATAAGGCTGTAATGGTAGGTATTTTGTCTTTCCCAGCGAACAAAGACCATTTTTTCATGATCTTCTAGTTTCTTAGCTGCTTTTTTACACATTTTGTGATGGACATGCACCTTCCCTTTTTCCAAAAAGCCCATGATCTCATCGCCTGATTTTGGGTGACAACAATAGTCAAACACCACATCACTCACACCACCGACACTAAAGATCTCTATACCACTGATAACCGTAGATTTGAGTTTAAATCTATGTCGAGAAAGAAAACCTTTAAAACGGTTGTTTTTACTGATATCTTGCGTATATTTATTTATAACCGTACGAAGCTGCTCTATATCGGTCGGTATGCTTGCGCGCCCTTCAAAATTGTTTGATTCAAACCACTCTTCAATACGCGAGTGTTTTAAACTCATTGCCGTTGCGACTATATTTATACTCGATTTTGTATCTATCTCTCGTATACGTGCATTGCAGTTAAAACGCATATTGCTTTGAGCCTTGGAAGTCTTCACCGCATCAAGCCATGAACATCGGGTTATTACAGCATCAGAAAGCCTGATTTTCACAATATCACCATTGTGAAGCTCACTCAGTAGGGAACTTTTGGTTTTATTAATCAAACAAGACTCTGCTTTGTTGCCAACTTCTGTATGAACAGCATATGCAAAATCAAGTGCCACTGCACCACGAGGAAGGGTAAAAGGATCCCCTGTCGGTGAAAACACAACTATATCTTCGCTATAAAGATCATTTTTAATGAGTTCATAGAAATCTTCTACAGATTCATTTTGATACTGCAGGTTATTGAGCCAGTCAAGTTTGATGTTATTACCGCCGCTTTTATACTTCCAATGAGCAGCAACACCAAGTTCCGCTGTTTTATGCATATCATATGTTCTTATTTGTACTTCAAAGATAGCCGTATTATAAAATACACTCGTATGAAGTGTTTGGTAACCGTTATCTTTTGCAACTGCTATATAATCTTTAAACCTGGAAGAGAGCGGCTGAAAATGTAAGTGAATAAGACCTAGAATATTATAGCACTTTACAGGGTCTTTTGTCAGTATTCTCACTGCTAAAAGGTCAAGTACCTCATCGATCCCTATCCCTTTTCTTTGCATTTTCAAATAGATAGAGTAGCGGTGTTTCACACGAGAAAGTATCTCAAAATCATCTTCACAAAAGCCATTGGTTATGAGAAGTCTGTTGATAGTTTGCTTAAAATCATTTAACTTCATCTCAATTGCATGGTAGTTTGTATCAAGATAATTGTCTATATGGTGTTTCTCTTCTGCAAAAAGATACCCAAAACTTAAATCTTCGAGTATATTTTTTAAAAAAGAGATACCCAAACGATGTGAGATAGGGGCGTAAACAACCAAAGTTTCTTCTGCTATGCGTTGTTGTTTATGTTCTGGAAGTGCATCAAGTGTAAGCATGTTATGAAGTCTGTCGCACAGTTTCACAACAAGTACTTTCACATCTTTAATACTCGCTAAAAGCATTTTTCTAAATGAAAGTGCCGACACAACAAGACGCTCGTTGGAAGTAGATGGGATAAGTTCTACATCTCGAATCTTATCAATCTTGGTAAGCCCCTCAACCAAATGAGCCACATCCGCTCCAAACATCTCTGTTACATCTTCTATGGTTGTTTGCGTATCCTCAACAACATCATGTAAAAGTGCGGCAATACACATCACCTCATCATTTGTGATCGATGCAACAATACTGGCAACTAATATGGGGTGTATGATATAAGGCTCACCACTTTTTCTAAACTGTGTCTTATGAGCCTCTTTGGCATATGCAAGCGCTTTTTTAAGCTGCTCTGTAGGTGTTATCTGGGTAAAAAGATATGCGGATGCTGAGTCAACATCATGTAGATGTTTAACTTTTTCAATATCTACCTGACTCAGTGGCAAAACTTATGCCTCGTTGTTCACAAAGCCCTTAACAACTATAAGGCCCTCAGCGATTTCCATCAAAGCAAGATCAGCAGCTTTTATACTTTTTGGATCAATATTTAACTTGCTTTTTGCACCGTTTAGAAGTTCGTCACATCTTTTTGCTACAGCAAGTGCTAACTGATAACGATCCATATTTGGGTTATTTTGCAAAACTTTTGCTGTTAATTCTTCAACTTTCATTCTATTTCCTTTAATTTATTTCACAATTGAGCAGTTTGTCATGTTGCCGTTAAGTATATCTAAAAGGTTCCCTTTTATCGACATATCACAAACAATAATAGGAAGACTGTTGTCTTTTGCCAAAGCAATAGATGTATCATCCATAACTTTTATATGATCTTGTAAAGCCTGATCATATGTTAACTCGTTAAGTTTTACCGCATCACTGAATTTTGCAGGATCTTTATCATAAACACCATCAACTTTGGTCGCTTTTATGATAACTTCCGCACCGATCTCCACAGCTCTTAGAGTCGCTGCCGTATCAGTCGTAAAGAACGGATTTCCCGTTCCTGCAGCAAAGATCACAACACGACCCTTTTCTAAATGGCGTGTCGCCTTACGGTTGATATATGGCTCAGCGATCTGCTCCATTTTGATAGCAGTCTGCATACGTACCTGAAGTCCGGCATGTTCACAAGCTTCTTGCATAGCAACACCGTTTATCACTGTGGCAAGCATCCCCATGTAGTCACCGGAAGTTCTTTTGATGATCCCGTCTTGAGCAGCAGTTACACCACGAATGATATTTCCACCACCAATAACGATACCCACCTCAATACCGGCATCTACCAATGACTTGATCTCTTGAGAGATATACTTTAGAATCTGTGTGTCAATTCCATGACCTGCCTCACCAGCAAGAGCTTCACCCGAAAACTTAACCAATACGCGTTTATTAGCCATGTTTGCACCTTATATATAAAATCCGCGAATTATACTTAAATATGTCTTTAAAAATGCTTTGAGAATTTTCTAGCATTAATTTGCTATAATTATCAGATGAAAAAATATCTCTTTATACTCTCACAAGTCATCTTTATAAGCTCATTAGAAGCTCTCATAATCAACGGTTGGATACAGCCAAAAAATATACCCTTTCCCCAAGACAATCCACCAACAAAAGAGAAAATCGAACTCGGTAAACTTCTGTTTTTTGATACAAGACTCTCGGCAAACAATGACATCTCCTGTGCTTCATGTCATGACCCTAAAAAAGGCTGGAGTGACGGACTCTCTCAAGCTGTCGGAGATCAAAACAAAGTTGGAAGACGCAACTCACCTACCCTTTTAAACACGGCTTATTTGGAAAAATACTTTCATGATGGACGAGCCGACTCTTTGGAAGAGCAGGCACTCGGACCCATAGAAGCTGAAGTGGAGATGAATATGCCCATAGAGAAGCTAGTAAAAAAACTTAATAACATTGCCGGATATAAAAAACTCTTTGCCAAAGCCTTTGGGCAAGAGGAGATCACAAAAGAAAATATTGTAAAAGCAATAGCATCTTTTGAGCGAACCATAGTCAATGCAGACACAAGGTTTTACCGCTATATTACAGGTGATGAACAGGCTCTTAGCCAAGTTGAGCAGATAGGTTTTGATATATTTCTCAACGAGGGACGATGCAACTCATGCCATAACGGTTTTAACTTTACCAATGAGAGTTTTAACAATGTCGGGCTCAATGACACCAAAGACCTCGGAGTATACGAACTCAACAAACAGAAACTTTGGTATGGAACCTTTAAAACACCTACGCTTCTTGATATAGAAAAAACAGCACCCTACTTTCATGACGGCTCAGTAGCAACACTCAAAGAAGCAGTGAGCCTCTGTGGAAACGGAGGAAGAAGACCCGTCACTATACGATCACCGTTTTTTAGAGACAGAGAGCTGAGTGAAGAAGAGGTGGATTTTGTCGTGGCATTTTTAAAAACACTCTCAACAAAAGAATTAAATATCACCATACCCACAAGCTTCCCAGAGTAAGTTTACAAACGAGTGTTAAGGTTTACCCCATACACTCACAAAACACTTCACCCGGTCGCTCACCCTCTTTTTTTACTTTCTCATCATCTTTTGCAACTTCATAAAACTCCACTCTAAAGACAACATCACCGGTAATCACTACATGGTGAAACCGCTCAGGGTATATAACTATAGGGTGATCTTTATCAGCATCGAGAACATTGTCTTTGTCATCTTCCCAAACATACTGCAAAGAGCCCTCCTCTACCACGACAAGACCATACTTGCCTTTTGGAGCGAGATGATTCTTGAGTATCCCTTTGGCAACAGTGTCCTGAGTCATATTTGGAGTAGCGCCGACTTTTACGGCACCTTCTGGAAGTGTATCGTTTTGAAAGTTCATTATAATTCCTATACTAAAATATTGAACACTATTCTAGTATATTCTCATAAACACTCTCTTAACATATATCAATTTTTTTTATATCTTAATATAAAGAGATCAAACCCTCAACTTCTGAGAAGACAAGCGCTCGCGTTTGTTCATTTGGATCAAGCACTCTTTCACAAAGTTTTGCAAGGTTTTCATCCACATCTGCAACTAAACTTTGAAGTTTTTGCGGCTTCTCATTTTTCAACACATTTGTAAAACGTTCATACCCTGAGTAAGGTTCTTTTTTTGCGAGCACATAGTAGAGTCTGCGACCAAGTTCAAACAACTCATACTCTTCATTTTTGCCGGTTTTGGCTTTGAGTGAAAATCCAAAATCTACTTCTATGTTTTTAGCTCTTAAATAGGCTCCGAGTTTCATCATAAAACCAATTTTTGCATTTGAGAACTGAGAAAGGACTCTATCGTAAAACTGCTCGAAGGTTTCACTTTGTGTTTTGTGCTTTTTATATTCATGCATAAGTGTTTCTACATAAAAACGCGCATAACGCAATGGTGCAGATTTTATGACCGTATGCCCCTCGACACCCTCACTCACAAGTTTTCCACCTAGATATATATGTACACCACTCTCATTCTCACCATTGACCTTGGCTTTACACCCTTCAAAACCGATATCGCCAAGACCATGGATGCCACACCCTTTGACACAGGCTGACCAGTACATCCTTACCCGTCCGATCTCAAGTGGTACGGTACTCTCAAGATACTTTGCCATCTCTATGGCATCATTTTTATTTTCAATAACACCAAAAGGGCAATGCTCAGTTCCTGCACATGCTATGAGGTGGTTAAGGTATGGGGTGTTCAAGCTTTTGTACGTGTTAAAGAACTTCTCATAGAGTAGTTTATCTACATCTTTGACACCCATGATATAAAAGCTCTGCTCCATATCAAGACGAAGCTGTCCATCTCCGTGAAGTTCACTCAGTCTTGCGGCTTCCATAAGTGCCGAACCGCTAAATACCCCGGAAGGCACGACAACATGCACTGCAAAACTACCGTCTCGAAGCTGTACTTTTCCATGATCGGGATCACTGAAGTCGATCTTACTCATCGTCTCACCGGCGTGCAAAAAGTCGATACTTGCGTGTTTTCTAATTGCTTGAGAAAACTCCTCTATCCCCACTGCTTCTATGAGAAAATGGAGTCTGTTTTTGTTTCTGTTATCACGAAATCCATACTCTTTAAATATACTGACAGTAGAAGCAAAAGCACTTAAAACTTCCTCCTCGTTGCGTAAAAATATATTGGCATTCTTTCCGACAACACCAACTTTTCCACCAAGGTAGAGGTTATAACCAAACACTCCGTCTTTTTGAGCCAACACAAAAGAGATATCATGACAAAACACATTACATCTGTTTGCAAATGAGCCGCTGATCGCTGTGTTAAACTTTCTTGGAAGTGTAGATATCCACTCCTCTTTATATAAAAATGTTTCTTGAAGTTTCAGAAGTATCTTGTGGGAGGGTAAAACATTGTCAAATGCCATCTCATCAAGTGGATCACACATGATACTTCGTATGTTGTCGACACCTGTCTGGTAGCCGTCTATGCCAACAGCTTCAAGTCTTTTTATGATGGTTGGCAAATCCTCAATACGGAGATATCTCAGCTCGCACTGCTGTCTTGTTGTCAGGTCGATATAGTCTTGTCCAAACTCTTTGGCACACTCCCCGATCACCTTTGCCTGTTGTGCACTCAAGTAACCGCCTGATGTTCTAAGCTTGAGCATAAAACGCTCCGGTGTAGCAGGTCTGTCATAAATACCAAAGCATTTGAGAAAGTAGCTTTTGTCTTCATCGGGGATGGAAGCATACCCGCCGTTTGCATACTCCTGTAGCTTCTCGTATGCTTCTTGAGCACTTTTAAGTTGTTTTGTTTTTTCAATTTTATTAATTTTTTTACTTCTAGCTTCATAAGCTTTTTGTAGTGCTTGCATTTATAATTCCAGTTTATATGTATTAATGGAATTGTAGTCTATTTTTAGGCAATTTTGCAAAAAAAGTTGATTATTTTTTAGTCATTATGTTCCTATGAAAATTATAATCTATAGCATATGTTATGGACCAATACATTGTCTTGCATTTTTTGTGTATAATTTGGAAGTATAAAGAGGATATGTCTTACGGAATGAGCAATGATATCCCACATCGCGCAAAGGTAAGACGAACTGGCATCTAGTCTTCTTTATCCTTTTAGCCTCAACGGTATTCTTTGAATCTAACAAATATAAACTGACTCCTTGAATCTTATCTTTCATATATTCAAATATAGCCATCATTGTTCTTTTATTACTATATCTAAACATCTTTTTCACAAGCCTGTGAGCTTTAAAATCCCACTCAAGGTATATTTCATCACTTACAAGCTGCCTATGCGGCAGTTTACTTTTTGATCAGTCAGTATCACTTGATTTACAACTTCCAAGCTGCCTATGCGGCAGTTTACCAACAGGCGTTGGGGTTGGCTGTTCTCTTGTCCTTCCAAGCTGCCTATGCGGCAGTTTACGTCCGGTCTGGGTTAGCCTGGATAACTTTAAACTTCCAAGCTGCCTATGCGGCAGTTTACAAGCTCAAACAATTAAAACTTTGCGTGAGTCCCTTCCAAGCTGCCTATGCGGCAGTTTACATGACATTAAAAACAAGAGACTTGCATTTAAGCTTCCAAGCTGCCTATGCGGCAGTTTACTTATGTGGAGTGCAATATCAAGCATTTTTGGCCTTCCAAGCTGCCTATGCGGCAGTTTACCTTTATGCTTTTTGCAAGATTATCGCTGTCACTTCCAAGCTGCCTATGCGGCAGTTTACATCC
>JALUKO010000189.1 GCA_027056525.1 Helicobacteraceae bacterium
AGAACAAGGTTACACAGAACCGACCCCCATTCAGAAGCAGGCTATCCCTACAATCTTAAATAAAAAAGATGTTTTAGCAGGTGCACAAACAGGTACCGGAAAAACAGCAGGGTTTACATTGCCGCTGTTACAGCTTCTGAGTGAAGATAAAAGAGCTAACTCGAAATCTCATATACGTGCTCTTATTGTAACGCCTACCCGTGAGCTTGCAGCTCAGGTTGGGGAAAATGTTGCCATATACGGCAAACATTTACCATTTAAATCAGCTGTTATTTTTGGCGGTGTGAAGATAAATCCCCAAATAAGTACCCTTAGAAAAGGTGTAGATATCCTCATAGCAACGCCGGGTCGTTTGCTCGATCATGTCAGTCAAAAAACGATAGATCTTTCAAAAGTTGAATACCTCATTTTAGATGAAGCCGACAGAATGCTTGATATGGGTTTCATACATGACATCAAAAAAATACTTGCTCTTTTGCCTAAAAAACGTCAAAACTTACTCTTTTCTGCTACATATTCTGAAGATATTAAAAAACTCTCAAATAAATTGCTTAATGATCCGGTACTTATAGAAGTGGCTAAGTCTAACGCATCTGCACAGAGTGTGCAACAGGTGATTCACCCCGTTGATAAAGCACGCAAACGTGAACTGCTTACCCACCTCATACAAGAGGGAAAATGGAAACAGGTTCTTGTGTTTACCCGTACAAAACATGGGGCAAACCGCCTAAGCGGACAACTTGAAAAAGATGGTATCGCAGCGGCTGCCATACATGGAAACAAAAGTCAAAATGCCAGAACAAAAGCGCTCGCTGATTTTAAAGCCGGTGCTATCAGGGTTTTAGTCGCTACCGATATTGCCGCCCGTGGTATTGATATTGACCAACTTCCACATGTTGTAAACTTTGAACTTCCAAATGTTTCAGAAGATTATGTGCATCGTATAGGAAGAACCGGTCGTGCCGGCAATGAAGGTGAGGCGATGTCTCTGGTGTGTGTAGATGAGCTTGAACTCTTGGCAAATATTGAAAAACTGATCGGTCGCAAGATCACAAATGTTAAAGTTCCTGGCTTTAGGGTCGATCCGCTTATAGAAGCAGAACCTATACAAAACGGCAGACAGAAAAACGCAAAACAGGGTAGAGGCAGACGACCAGGCAGAGGTGCAAAAAATACGAGAACACATAGATAATCTCTTTACGTTAGAGAAGTATTTTACTATAATAAAACATAGCTTCTTACAATACAAAGGAAAAAAACTTGAAAAATAGTACCGCTATAGCTATTGGTGGATTTGATGGGATGCATATAGGGCACCAGCACCTTTTTAAGGCACTTGGAAGTGAAGGGAGTATAGTTGTTATTGAGACAGGATATGCGAACCTTACGCCAGGCTGTGAAAGAGAGCACTACACCCCATACCCCATACATTATTTTGAACTTGAGGATATTCGTCATCTTGATGGTAGAGGGTTTGTCAAACTTCTCAAAGAGAGATTTCATAAACTTGAAAAAATAGTTGTCGGATATGATTTTCATTTTGGGAAAAACCGAAAATACTCTCATGAAGATCTGAAGCGACTTTTTGATGGTGAGGTTATTGTGGTTGATGAGGTGTGTTACAACGGAGACTCGGTACACTCGCACAAGATAAGAGCGAAACTTGCCATAGGTGATATCAAAGGAGCCAACGCTTTTTTAGGACACAACTATACCATAAAGGGTAAGCGAGTCAGTGGTCAGGGGCTTGGTTCAAAAGAGCTCGTAGCGACCATAAATATAGAAGCCAAAGGGTTTTTAACACCTAAAGAGGGTGTTTATGTAACTGTGACAAAAATTGACGACGAGGAACATGCCCACCCCTCTGTTTCTTTTATTGGACACCGCATCACAACTGATGGTTCATTTGCCGTTGAGAGCCATATTCTCGATACACAAGTGCAGTGCGAAGAAAAAGCAAGTATCAGCTTTATAGCTTACATACGTCCAAATCAAAAGTTTGACTCGCTAGAAGAGCTTAAAAATGCGATACAAAAAGATATAGCAGTCGCTTCAAGAGAATTGAAATTTTTACAACTATAAACATACAAAGAGAGAACATATGAGTGAGAGACACTATCTCTACAACACAAAAAAAATAAAGTTTGACTTTTACCAAAATCCAAAAGACTTTGTTGTCGATGAACTCCCTCTGAGTGCGTTCAAGTCACGTGGGAACTACCTGATACTTCAAGTAAAGAAGATAGAGCTTACCACGTGGGATATGGTGGCGGCTTTTGCACAGCATTTGAACATTCCTGCCGAGAAGATCGGCTATGCGGGACTCAAAGATAAGCACGCAACCACAACACAGTTTATCTCTATAGAGCAAAAATATGAAAATGCACTGAAAAAGTTTAAGCACCCGCAGATCAGTATACTCAAACGAACCAAGCATACCCACTCTATTCGCATGGGAGATCTTGCCGGAAATCGTTTTAGTATAAACCTTTATGATATCGATGATATTAAAGCGGGTCAAATTGAAAAAGTTGCACGCAAAATAGAAAAAAATGGTCTTACTAACTATTTTGGCTATCAGCGTTTTGGACGTGAGGGTGATTCTATAGAGCAGGCAAAAGAGATGATAGCGGGGGATATTTACATAAAAGATACAAAGGTAAAGAAGTTCCTTATTTCAGTATATCAAAGTTTTTATTTTAACGAATGGCTCAAAGAGAGAGTTGTTATGAGTCAGGAAGTTGGTAAATTTGTGCTCTTAGAAGGTGATGTGTATCTCAACAGTGAAGGAAAACTTTTTACGCCTAAAACAAAACCGCTTAAAGATTTTGTGGAGAAAAAAGTTGTGCCGACGGGACTTTTATGTGGTAGAGATGTTTACAGAGCGCGGGATGAAGCAAGGGAGATAGAAGAGAAATACGATGATGAGTTTTTGTATGAAAAAGGTTCACGACGAGAAGCGATAGTATATCCTAAAGATATAAAGTGTAAATATAACAAAAATTTTGGTTTGCTCAACATCTCCTTTACTCTCCCAAAAGGTTCCTATGCGACTGTTTTTTTAGAAAATATTGCAAATAAAAACTTTACTTCAAAAGACACATCTAAAAATAAACAATCCTAAGTGAATTACTAAAGATTGTTTATTCCCCATAAATAGATGTATTTATGGT
>JALUKO010000190.1 GCA_027056525.1 Helicobacteraceae bacterium
AGGTGAAAAATGGGCGTATTAACTCTTATGGTATCAGTTCAAACAGTTTCTCAAAGCCACATAACTCGCCTGAATTTTTGCCCTATGAAGATCTCATCACCATTGCAGAGGAAGCAGCGTATAGTGCAGGAAACCAAGAGCATAGCTTTACAACAATAGAGCTACCTATAAATATGCTTGAAACACAGGGGCTTCAATGCGCTAAATGGGCGAAAGAGAATGGTCTTCGCGTACTTGCCAACCGACCTCTCAATGCGCAGTTTCAAGGAAAAATGTTTAGGCTTGCAGAGTATGATGAGAGTAGAGAGTATTATCATTATCTCAATGAGCTTTTAGAAGTTTGTGACAACGATGTTCTCAGAACACTCTACAATCTTTTAGAACAACTTGATGAAAATAAACATAAGTTTGGGTGGATAGGGGATTATGAAACATTTTTGTTTACACAGATCATCCCTCACATGAAAAAGAGTCTTGAGGCGATAGAAGAAGCAAACAGGGATACTCTACTGCATTACATAGATATGTTTTTAGCTGAGTATAAAAAAATGGTTGCATATGAGTGCTCAAGACGAACAAAAACAGAACTTAAAATGTTTTTTCAAGAGTGTCATACAACGATGCAGGAGTGTGCATTAAAGTTTTTGATGCAAATAAACGAAATAGATTATATACTCGTTGGAATGAGAAAATCGTCGTATGTAGATCAGGTTTTGTCGCTAAAAGCTTGAAACTACAAAGATAATTAAAATTTTTATCGCTTGTTAAGCGATATTGTCATATTTTATGATATTAATAACTTCAAAGGATAATATATGATCCCATTTACTGATGAAGAGCTTATGGCCCCAGTAAAAAATGTAATTGATAAGGTTCGCCCCTCCTTGGCACTTGATGGTGGTGATATAGACTTTATAACTGTAAAAAATTCTAAAGTGTATGTCCAATTAAAAGGTGCATGTATAGGGTGTGCCAGTAGTGGAAGTACATTAAAGTATGGAGTTGAGAGACAACTGAGAATGGATATACATCCTGAACTTGAGGTTGTTAATGTACCGATGGGTATGGAAAATGATATAGAAAATTTATAAAACGGTGAATGCAGTATGAGTGGTATGAGTAAATATAAAACATTAACACAGGCTAAAGAGAGTTTTTCCAAAGCAGATTTTAAAAATGCTTTAGAGAAGTTTGCGGCTGTACTTCAAAACTATCCAAATTCCAAAGAGGCTTACAATGGAGTGATTCTCTCAGAGATGGCGATGAGCGGAGAGGGTGGTGCTGAGGCTTTGTTTGACTACTACGAAATACTCAAAGAAGAAGACAAAGAGGAAGCTGACAACATAATGAGTGAGATCCTTCAAAACATGGATGGCTCATTAGAGAAGCTGAGTGAAGTATTTGCCGAGCCTTTGCGCGATAGATTGGAACTTGAAGACGGTATCTTATATAAAGATTTCAAAGCTATTGTGGAAGATGGAAGCAGCTTCAAAGAAACTTTTGAAAATATTATGTTTTCCACAAGGGTTATTATTACCAAAAAAGAGGATTTTGTTGATTTTTTAGATAATCTTATAGAGCATGATTTTGCCGAGATGGCTTTAACATATTTGGAAAATGCACTGAGTGTCTATCCAAGTGATGAACTTCTGAGAAAACTCTTAAAAAAACTGGCAAAAGGTGAGCTTAGTGAAGATTAAACTCCCACATCAGGGTTTTACTTATGTAAGTGAAAACTCCTCTGAATGCGATGCTCAAACCGCTTTTGTCCTCACTGCCCAAAATGAAAAATACCTGCAAAATGCAAAAGACAATGCTGCTCACTCGATCATAAAGATAGAAGATATTGCTGAGCTCTTTGGCATTGATCAGATTAAGATCATAGGCATTACCGGAACAAACGGCAAAACAACAACAGCAAGTGCTATATATTCATTTTTGCTCGATCTTGGCTATAAAACAGCGATGCAAGGAACACGCGGCTTTTTTATGAATGATGAAGTTATAGAGGGAAAATCACTCACAACCCCGAGTGTTTTACACACTTATAAGCATATCTATCAGGCAGTAGAAGCGGGATGTGAGTTTTTCATTATGGAAGTAAGCTCCCATGCTATTGTGCAAAAACGTGTTGAGGGTTTAAACTTTGAGTTAAAAATATTAACCAATATTACACAAGACCATTTAGACTACCATAAAACCCTTGGTGAATATATAAGTGTAAAAAACAGTTTCTTCCAAGATGAGGGGAGAAAGCTTATCAATAAAGATGAGCCAAAAGCTGCATTTAACATAAAAAATACTTTTACATATGGTATTGAAAATCCAGCAACCTACAGACTGATGGCATACTCACTCAATGATGCCTCAAGCGGTATTATCCAGCACTTCCAGGAGATAGTTCCCTTTACCGCATCACTCCATGGTTTTTTTAATCTTTATAACCTTATGGCAGCGATATCAGCGGTGCATATTGTAACTGCCAAGAAGCTTGAAGAGGTTGCTGATGTTGTTGATAATTTTGCGGGTGTGAGCGGAAGAATGGAGCAGGTTTGTGAAGCTCCCAATGTCATAGTAGATTTTGCACATACTCCAGATGGTATGCAACAGGTACTTAACGCACTCAAAGAGAAAGAGTTGCTTGTAGTCTTTGGTGCGGGTGGAGATCGAGACAAAGAGAAACGTCCGCTTATGGGGAGAGTCGCTGCAACTTTGGCAAAAAAAGTTTATATCACGAGTGATAATCCACGCAACGAAGACCCTGAATGTATCGTAGAAGATATTTTAGAGGGGATACAAGACAGAAGTAATGTCGTTGTGGAATTAAACAGAAAAAAAGCTATACAGATGGCACTTGATGATCAAGGGGGGGAAGAGGTTGTCGTGATCCTTGGCAAAGGTGATGAATCTTACCAGATCATCTATGATCAGAAGCTCCCTTTTGATGACAGAGAGGTTGTGAGGGAACTGCTGAATCTCTCAGAGTAGTATCTTTAGTTAATGATAAATGTTTTGGTGACATTGTAGTCAAATACACTCGCCGTTATATTTGTCTCCCCTGTCTTAATTATTTCAACTTCTACCAAGTTGTTATCATCTATGGTGATAACTGCATCATTGGTTGTGCTCCAGAGAATATTGTTGAGTATAGTCTTGTTGCTATCGACC
>JALUKO010000191.1 GCA_027056525.1 Helicobacteraceae bacterium
TACAGATAAAGATTTGAGCCAAAAGGTTCCGGAAACTGCCCAAGTTCACGCTTAATTGCTCTATATACCGACTTCAATACCGCCGGCTCACCCACAAGTAAAAGAAGATCATTTGGCTGTATCATACGCCTGCGTGAAGGCATAATAAGCTTTCTGTTTCTATAGATAGCAACAATACGCCAGTTTTTTTGTTCAATCACCCCAATATGTCTGTAAACAAATGAACTTCCAAACGGGACAAGAACCTCCATAATCTCACCCTCACCTATCCCTACATTTTGGGCAATCACAGGAACATTAGGAAGATAATCCAAAAGACGTGAAGCAAGTATCTCGTTAGAGTTTACCAAAACCACATTGGGATCTTCATTGTTGATGTTCCATTTTGAAAGTACTATGACTCGAAGCTGTTTTTTTATAGCTCTGATATTTTTGATAGTGTTTTCCACATCTGCAAGATTTTCCATCGATATAAAAACCTGAACAAACTCCATTTTTAAGAGATTGGAAAGCTTATAAAAACTTGTTGGATCAAATTCAAAAAACTTAAACCTTGCAGGATTCACATTTTCATATTTTTTCTCTTTTAGCTGCACTACATAATATATATTTTCACTGGTATAAGTCTCTATAACCCTTTGAATAAAGTGCTCTCCGGCACTCCCGTCACTAATGATCAATATTTTTTTCATATTTGTCTCTATTAAAATTTTTGTCATTATATCATTATTTAAACTACCGTTTATATATAAAAGATATAATCACATTTATATCAAAAATTAGGAATGAAACAATGAAACTATTTTTAGCTATGCTTAGTGTTATAAGCTTCTCTTTTGCATTTTCTTATGAAGACGACATCAGTGCAGATGAAGCTTATGAGATGCAAAAAGAGGGTAAAGCGATTATCATAGATGTAAGAACAACGCTAGAGTATATTTATACGGGACATGGCGAAGGGTTTATAAATATCCCTGCATTTGATTGGACTTATGTGCCAAAATCTATACAAACACGTGTCAAAAGTGCTGAGTATGAGATAAAAAACTCAAAAGTAAAAGATCATAAATCTGCCATGAAGCTCTACAATGCCAAAGAGGTAAAAAACAAACATTTTGTAGAAGAGGTGATGAAAGCTATGAAACTCAAAGGTGTTGATAAGGTGATTTTAGTCTGTAGAAGCGGACCACGCTCCAAAGCTGCTGCAGATATGCTCGCAAAAGAAGGCATAACGGCATACAACCTTGAAGATGGTTTCATCTTTGGATGGAAAGAGGAAAATATGCCTTGGGGCGGAGAGTAACAAAAAAACTCCTCTATTTCAAAAAGAGGCTCTCATAAAGTGCTAAGTACTGCTTGAGCTTGAGTATACTCTCAAGTTCAAGACCCTTTTCACACCAACTTTTCATATCCTCAGGATACATATTTTGTAAGGGCTTTAGGAGTGAGTCTTTTTGTTTCTCTGAAATCTTATTATGCTCATGTAGTAAACCGACATGAAAAACGACTGTATTGAGTTGCAGCTCTCTTTGAGAAGCTACCTCCTGTATGTTGCAGCCACTCTCAAGAAGCTCCAAAGTATCCAGATATGTTTTTGTAAGTGGCTTAAGAATCTCTTTGCTAGATCTGTTGTCCTCTTTAAGTGTTATACAAAGTTCTAAAAATCTTTGAGCATATTTTTCATATTTCACTTCACCGATACCACTGATACGAAGCATCTCCTGTTTATTTTGAGGAAGCTGGTGTTTTAACTCCAACAAAACCTTATCAGAAAATATCATGTATGCCGGCAGATTCTCTTCTTGGGAGATCTCAAACCTTAAAGCCTTCAGTTTTTCAAACATCTCATCTTTGACTTGCTCTTTTTGTATCTCTTTTTGATCTCTCTGCCCAACATCAAGTTTATAAGCCTCCATAGTGACACTCTCTCTTTTTTGCAGTATCAAAAAACCTTTTTCTTTAATCTTTATAGCTCTGTGTTGGCCTGTCTCAAGTACATTTAACTCAAAAAGTCTATCTGCGATAACAGACCATTCGTTTTTACTTCTGTCACTTCCTATGCCATAAACAGAGAGTTTTTCATGTGAAAACTGTAAAATTTTCTGAGCTTTTGAGCCACGAAGAACATCTATGAGGTGATTGAGTCCAAATCGCTGTTCACATCTGTATATACATGAAAGCAGTTTCATAGCATCTTGTGTTATATCTATGTGCTCAACTTCTCCCCGTAAACAGTTATCGCAAATATTTTCACAAGACTCCAGCTTATCATCAAAATACTCGGCTATTATTTTGTGTCTGCACTCGCAAGAGGAAGCATAGGTATACATCTTTTTGAGCTTGTTGTATAAAAGCTCTTTATACTCTACATTTTCAAGATTATCTATAAGCATTCGTCTTTGTATCTCATCTGATTTATTAAACAAAAGAAGTGTTGTAGCTTCCATTCCGTCTCTGCCGGCACGACCGATCTCCTGATAGTAGTTCTCCATGGTCTTAGGCATACTCATATGCACAACAAAACGGATATTGCTTTTATCAATCCCCATACCAAATGCAATAGTGGCTACAACTATATCGAGCTTTTCATACAAAAAATCGTGATAGACCCTTTCTCTAACCTCATTAGAGAGTCCTGCATGGTATGCATCAGCACGAAAACCCTTTTGTTGTAAAAATGTAGCAACATTTTGCACATCTTTTCTACTAAAAGCATAGACGATACCTGAACTTCCATGATGTTGTTTTAAAAAGTCGAGCAGTTGTTCTCTGCCGTTTGCAACCCTTTTTTGAGAAGTTATCGTAATATTTTCACGTTTGGTTTGACCTCTGAGTTGTAAAGGGTTGTGCAGATGCAGTGTCTGAACTATATCTTCTTGCACTTTTTTTGTTGCAGTTGCTGTAAATGCGGCTATTGGAGTGTTTGCAAAGATCTGTTTTAAGCGGTGAAGATTTCTATACTCTGCCCTAAATTCATGACCCCACTCACTTACACAGTGTGCCTCATCTACCACAAAAAAATTGATTTTCAACTCCTGCAGAAGCTCTATGAAACCATAGGCACTGAGCCTTTCTGGAGCAATATACAAAAGTTTTATTTCAGCATTTCTCAGTTTTTTATAGATTTGCTGTATCGTTTCGGTGTCTTGGGAAGA
>JALUKO010000192.1 GCA_027056525.1 Helicobacteraceae bacterium
GCTTTATACAACGCTTGATAAGACCATCATAGAGTTAGTGGAGAGTTTTGCCCTTTACTCAAACAATACACAAACACATGAAGATGCGATAGCTTTAAAACATATTTTAGTTCTCCAAGAGTTAGCAGGTCAAGAGCGGGCTTTGGTTTCAAGTATTTTACAAAACTCTAACGCCAACTTACAAAATATACAACAACATTCTACACTCATCTTTGCTCAAAAAGAAAAATACAAATCGATAGAACATCTTGTCATAAATCCAAAGATAAAGGAAACACTTCAGACAATACATGAAAAATATAAAAAATCTTTCATAATCTCAACAAGAAAATCTATCAGACTCCATGAATCCAAGCAGGCTATTCTCAATAAGATTTTTAAAATCATCGGTTATGGCGGAATGATCCATGATCTCAAAAGATATAACAAAAGCAATAACATGATGTTTTACAACTCATTTTTACAAAAACAAAAAAAATTCAACAAGCTTATAGATGAGTATCTGGCTCTAACATATAAAAACTCTGTAGAGTACATGGTCGCACACAAACTAAAAGAAAATTTTATAGCCGCTCAAAAACATCCAAGCACACCATTTAATGCGGAAGAAACCTTAAAGCTTTATCAAAAGCTGAGTAATCAGACTTACTCAATAGAGCCAAAAAAATGGTTCGAAATCTCAACACAGAGGATCAATAAGTTTCACGACCTAGAAGTGTTGATATTGTCCATTATCGATCAAAATACACACAATGACAAAATCAACATCATCAACTCTATCACTTTTCTTGTTTTGTTAACACTCGTTACTATTTTTTCTTTACTACTTGGAGCTCGCTACATATATATGGGTATGAGTAATTCTATAGCAAGACTTGCTAGTGGCGTTGAAGAGTTTTTTAATTTCTTAAACTTCAAACAAGACAAAGCTCTTGCAATAAACACTCATTCAAATGATGAGATAAGCGATATTGCTCAGGGTTTCAACAAACAGATTCAACGTGTGCAGCAAAACCTGCAAGAGGACAAAGATTTCATCCATGAAACTACACAGATTCTTACACTGATGAAAGATGGCAATTTTTCTGAAAGACTTTATTTTGATCCAAACAACCCTAACCTTAAAGAGCTCAAAAGTGTTTTCAATGAACTTATTGAGCTTATTTCCGATAAAATCAAAGAGCAGACACTTGAACTTGAAAAACTCAATGCTTCTTTAGAAAATGAGGTATTTCATCAAACAATTGAGCTTCAGGAAAAAATCACAGAACTTACAGTTGCAAGAGATAAAGCTATTCAAGCTGAAATAGCAAAAGATGAATTTTTAGCCAATATGTCACATGAGATCAGAACTCCGCTCAATGCGATTTTGGGTTTTGTAACGATCCTGAAAAAAAGAGTAGATGATGAAAAATCTTTAAGTTACTTAAATATCATCGATGGAAGCGGAAAATCTCTTTTGACAATTATTAACGATATCTTGGATTTTTCCAAAATACAAAGTGGAAAATTCACGATAAATCCTTACAATATCGATCCACTTGAAGAGTTTAGCAACGCCGTGTTGCTTTTTGCTTCTAAAGCATATGAAAAACATTTAAACTATGCAGTGTATATCGATCCTAAACTTCCTAAAACAATATGTATAGATGCCGTTCGTGTGAAACAAGTTCTTTCAAATCTTCTAAGCAACGCTATAAAATTTACCCCCGAAGATGGAACCATAAAAGTCAAAATCACTTGTGAAAAAGCACGTTTGATCATCTCCATCCAAGATAGCGGTATAGGGATCTCCAAACAAAATCAATCAAAAATATTTTCAGCTTTTGAGCAGGCTGATGGTTCCACCACGAGAAAATATGGAGGAACGGGTCTTGGACTTTCCATATCATCTAAACTTGCAACGCTTATGAATGGAGATCTTACCCTTTACAGTGAAGAGCATCAAGGCTCAACCTTTACATTGACCTTGCCTGTAGAGATCATTGAAAATACTCCACATGAAAACATGACTTTAAAGTCCATTGCAGATGTGCGGTGTGCCATATTGAGTAATCCATTTACAGATACTTCCTCTACAACAAGACTTATCAAAAAATACCTTCAAGATTTTGGTTTAGAACATATTACAGAGCTGCAGCAATACCAAGAAGATGGATACGATATACTCTTCTTTGTTCCCGATGATGACTATAATGAAGATATCGTAAACTCTTTTACTCCTTCCATAGCCATATTAAAATCGGCCAGTATCAAACTCGCAAATCTTGAGCATATACAACCCCTCTATGCCCCGTTCATACCTAAGTCGATCCTGGAAGCTATCAACGGTTTGGGTATTAAAAAACTACACGACAACACCGCTGCAACTTTGGAAGAAACAAAAGAGCAGGAGCTTCATTATCAGGGGCATATCTTAGTTGCAGAAGATAATAAAACAAATCAGATGCTTATTAGTCTGATTCTTGATGATTATGGTATTGAGTATATGATCGCCAACAACGGCCTTGAAGCGGTAGAACTTTTTGAGAAAAACAGTTTTGACATGGTACTTATGGATGAAAATATGCCCGAACTTAATGGTATAGGAGCTATGCAAAAGATCAAAGAGTATGAAAAGGCAAACTCCCTTTTACGTACACCTGTTATTGCGCTTACGGCAAGTGTTCTTGAGAGTGACAAAGAGATGTTCATTCAAGCAGGAATGGACGGATTTGTCGGAAAACCTATCAATAACAGAGAGCTTGAAGCAGAGTTTGACAAATATTTACAAAAACAATAAAAAGGAAACAGATGGAATTTAGTACTTCGACATGGATGATGATCTCTTTTGTAACAGCACTTATGGTGAGTATATGGAAAATATACCCTTTATTGATCAACCAAACTTTACAAGATGATGATACCGGTGAAGACTCACATGAAGCTCTCCTTGAGCATATGCACAAAGTGCTACAAGAGTGCGAACACACCCCAAGCACTCAAGAACTTCACGAAAAAATGGTACAACATAGGGAGTTTGACAAGGAAAGATTTTGGAGATTTAACCAAAACAAGTTAAATCAACTTTTAAATAAGCACTTTGCAAAACATCAACACCTCAATTCGATAGAAGATATTCACAAAGAACTTAAATAAGAACTATTACTTAGTTTCTGTTTATAGCATTGAGGTCACTAAATGCTTCCTCTACACGCTTTACAAGTGTTTCTTGTCCCGCACGTAACCATTTTCTAGGATCATAATATTTTTTGTTAGGTTTTTCTTCACCTTCGGGGTTGCCTATTTGACCTTGAAGGTAGTCTTTATATTGTTCATAGTACTCTTTCACACCCACCCATGTAGCCCATTGTGTATCTGTGTCAATATTCATCTTGATCACACCGTAGCTGATCGCTTCGCGTATCTCTTGTAAAGTTGAGCCTGAACCACCGTGAAAAACAAAGTTCACCGGCTTCTTGGAAGTTTTAAACTTCTCTTGTATATATTTTTGTGAATTATCCAATATTTTAGGAGTCAGTATGACATTGCCAGGCTTATAAACACCGTGAACATTTCCAAAAGAAGCAGCTATGGTAAAATCAGGTGAGACCTTACTCAACTCCTCATATGCATAAGCTACCTCTTCTGGCTGTGTATATAAAAGAGCGTTGTCAATATTTGTATTGTCCACACCATCTTCCTCACCACCTGTTACACCAAGTTCTATCTCTATGCTCATTCCTATTTTACACATACGCTCAAGGTATGCTTTTGAGATCGCTATATTTTCTTCCAAAGGCTCTTCTGAGAGATCAAGCATATGAGAAGAAAAAAGTGCTCTTCCCGTGTGTGCAAAATGTTTTTCACCCGCTTCTAAAAGTGCATCGATCCATGGCAGAAGTTTTTTGGCGGCATGATCTGTGTGCAGAATAACCGGTATCCCATATGCTTCAGCCATCATGTGAACATGCTTGGCTCCGGATATTGCACCTACAACAGCAGCTTTTTCATTTTCATTACTCAAACCTTTGCCGGCATAATAAGAGGCACCACCGTTACTAAACTGAATAATCACAGGTGAGTTGACTTTCGCTGCCGCTTCTAAAACACCGTTGATAGAATCAGTTCCAACCACATTTACGGCAGGCAAAGCAAAACCTGTCTCTCGTGCATGTGCATAAACTTTTTGTACATCATTACCAAAAAGAACACCTGGCTTTACAATATCTAAAATACCTTTATTCATCACTCTTCCTAAAAAAAAATTATTCGGCAATTATATTATAAGCTTTATTTAAAATAACTTTTTTACGGAAGATATGCTCAATTTTCACTATTGTAACAAGCACAAAAGTTTTTTATGCTAAAATTGCTCAAAGACAATGATACCCAAAAACACTCAATTTTAGAGGGAAGAAGATGCGATTAACTTTAGATGAATATTCTAAACATTTCAAAATGTCCAAAGAGATGATCAACTCAAAACTTAGAACAAAAAAATTAAACTATATTATAGAAAATGGAATCACCTACATCATCGTTCCAAGATCTTCTGTACACAAAGAGAAAGCTCAAGAGATTCACAAAGAAAAAACTGCACCAAAAGAGACTAAGCCTCTCGCTAAAGCAAAAACAACAGTCGCCACCGTGCTAGCTCTTTACCAAAGAGAAAACAAGCAACTCAAAGAAAAGATCACACAACTTGAAGCAAAGATCGACAAGCTTATTGACGATAAAGAACAGATGCTAAGAGATGAAAGAGACAGAATAGAAAAAGTTTACAGCTCAAAAGATGAGCAGCTTAAAAATATACTCGAACTTATCAACACAAAACTGATGCTTGAGCAACAACCCCAAACCATTCATGATGTTGAACCTCTCACAAAAGAGGAAGAACCGGCACAGGAGCATGCACAGCTTGTTGAACTGCGTAGCTACCTAAAGACACTTGACATAAAAGCACACCAAAGAAAAATAATCAAAAAAAGATTTCTCTCAGTTTACAGTAGTGATATACGAATCATTCAGCAAAACGGCAAGCTCTATTTGGATTTTTCCAAATATGACTACAGTGATCTACTCACAATCTAGTAAAATGGCTGGCATGGATACAATACAAAGCAAAAAAATAAAAACCAAAAATATTCAAGAATCACTTAAACTCTATGCGCTAGAAAACTCTGTGGCTGCTGAGGAGTGTGACTTTGTTATCAACGCTGTCGCGAATTACATCAAAACTACGGCACATGAAAGCTTTGTCCTTTTCAACGAAAACATTAATGAGCACTATAAAGAGAAAGAAAAAATTTTAAATGAGCATGTAGAGTTTCAACAAATTTATACCATTACTCTCTCATACAGACCAAAACAAATCATACAACTTGAGTATAACCTGGAACTTGGTAAGTTTGTCACCCATCCAAATATCATTTTAAAACCTGCCTCACATATACCCTATCAAAAATACAAAGCAAAGGATATCTTTGTACTTCTACTCAAAGAGATCAATAAAATCAAAGCGAAAAACAAACTCCTTATCAATATTTTTGACACGGCGATGATCCAAAAACTCAAGCTCTTTACCAAACATCTCTATGCAGGAAAATTTACAAAAAATATACGAATCCCCCTATTTGAAGGGATTGAACCGGAATTTACAAGAGAGAGCAAACTCATTTTGCATTTTAAAAAAAAAGAGAAAAAAGAAGGCATCATAGAGGTTGAATCCGGAGAGGTTTTAATAGAGTACATTAAACCTGTTTATGGCAAAAATGGCTTTAACGCTTATGGAAAAAGGATTCACAGTGGCATTATCAACAAGAGTGATGATTTTCAAGGTGCTATCGACACTAAGAGCATAAAAATTGTAGAAGATGCCGATAAGAAACTATATATAAGTAAAATGAAAGGGTATATATATTTCTCCAACAACAAACTAGCCGTTGAAAATAAAGTAAAAATGCAAAAACTCTCAAGAGTTCAAGGCTCACTTACAGAAGAGGAAGACAACAATATAGAAGTTATTGTAGCTCAAAACGATACAAGTAAAGACAGTATTGGGGAAGGTGTACAACTGACTTCTGAGACTATTCATATCACCGGGCACATCGGTGCAAAAAGCGTTCTTGAAGCTCTGCATCTACAAGTAGACGGGGCAACACATCAAGACTCTTTTCAGTATGCCAAGTATGCAAATATAAACAGACACAAAGGTCTTCTAAGATGTCATGAAGCTAAAATCACGCTTTTAGAAGGTGGTGAAGTTCATGCCACATATGCACATATTGAAACCTGTCTTGGGGGTTCGGTCTATGCAAAAGATGTTACTATAGGGCATGTGAAAAACAATCTTAAAGTTTATGCGAGCAATTCAATCACACTAAGACTTGTAAGTGGTGAAGACAATACATTTACCATAAGTTACAAAGATGTACCTGTTATAACTTCCCATATTGAGTATCTCCACAGAGATATTGCCGAGCTAAAAGAGGAGATAGAAAATGTATCAAAACACTCACCTCAAAAAGTACCTGCTCTTCAAGCAAAAATAGATACTTGCAAGGCAAAGCTCCATGAAATCGAGCACTCCATTGAAAATGCCACAATCAGCATAGACGAACCTCTCAAAGGTTTAAATACCATTATTTTCAAACTCAACAACGGTGATGAGCTCAGCTACAAAACACAAGCCATGAGATATGAGCCTTTTTACTTAGAGTTTAAAGAAGATATGATTATCTTACACCCTACAAACAAAAGCATTCTTCTCAATTCATAAATCCTCGCAGTATTTCCCTTTATTTACTCTAGCCTAAAAGAGAGTATATTTCTTTAATTTTCACACGGTTTTCCGTGTATATTATTTGGATAATATACTAAAATACTAATTATATATTATCATGTATAGTATAAATAGTGTATAAAATTATATTTAACATATATTTATTTAACTAAAATGTATATTTAAGTATATAATCCGTATAATACTTCCATGCAAATTGATGACCTGTTTAATATTCTTCACAACTCATTAGAGTCTCAAAACAATGGAAAAAAAATATCTCTTAAAGATATGGCAAATTCGCTTGGGATATCTATGCGCACTTACCAGGACTGGAAACTGAATCGTGCAAAACCGCAGGCTGCTGCTGTGGTTATGAAAATGTTGGGAAGATTAGATGACGATGAGATCATAAGAGCTGTTAGGAAGATCAATAAACTTGAGGAACAAAAGAGATGAGCACACTAACAAAAAGAGAAAGAGATGGTCTAGAAGATGTATTTTTGTCGATTCATTCCAATACGGATAAGTATCAAAAACTAAAAAAATTATCTTTAGTGCTTATGCAAAAAGGTGTAGACCTCTCACGCTACAAGCTCTACAAACGGGCAAAATTCGGACTTAAAAGGTCTAAATTGTCACTTTTTTTCATAAATTTAGGCAAAAAGAAGAAAAATTTAAGCAAATAAACTATAAAGTATCCGTAGCTGAATTATTTTGCGATGAGAGCTGCTTTTAGCCAGTCGCGAATCATTTCGGAAATTTTTTAACCTAAGGGTAAATTTTATGAACAAAGCTCAATTCGTTGAATTAGTACAAGCAAGCGGTGACTACAAAACTAAAGTTGAGGCGGAGGCAGCAATTAAAGCATTTACAGAAGCTGTTACTCAAGCTTTAGTAAACAAGGAAGATGTGTCTTTAGTTGGTTTTGGTAGCTTTACGGCGTCATTACAAAAAGGAAAAAGTGGTAAAGTTCCTGGTACTGATAAAACTTATACTACTCAAGATAAAATGGTTCCTAAATTTAAAGCTGGTAAAGGTCTTAAAGACCGTGTAGCTGCTGGTAAATAATTCCTTTTTTGTCGCATCTCTTTGCGGCAAAATCACCTTTGATGAATTTCAATCCCTTCAATATATTTAAAAAAAAGCAAGATTTCCATTTTCCAAAAGCAGCTGTAGTAGAAAAACTGAAAATTGTTGCCAAAGAAAACAATTTCTACATATTTGAAAACACAATTATATATCATCATACACAACAACTCGCCATCCCGCTTCTCGTACTTGATCCGCAAAACAACATCTATCTGTTTGAGTTTAAAAAGTGGTCTGTAAAAGACTTGAAAAATTCCAGCATACAAAAAACTGTTAACAAAAAATCAGAGTCTAATAACCTGGCGTTCAATGAAAAACAAAAATATATTAAAAAACGGCTCAACGAGATCACAAACCAAGATGATATAAATATATGCAACTTCTTACTTATTGAGAATTTGACTACACAACAGTATAATGATCTTGACACCAGTGTCAAAGAACTTTTACCACAAAACAGAATTATCTTCAATGACTCGTGTGAAGATGAAATCCTGGAAAAACTCACAAATATCTCATATGCGCATCCTCTAAATACTCATACTCATAACGCAACTTTTTATCTTTTTATCCAGTATATGATGCTCTCACATAACAATACTGCATTTATGAGCACGTACGAGCAGATCAATTTTATCAATTCAAATATCAAAAACCATCAAGTTCTTCATGCCATGCCCTACTCGGGAAAAACAACCTCTCTTTTACTGAAGGCAATTTTTGAAAAGCTAAAAAATCCTTCTTTGAGCATTATTATCATCTCTCCAACACTCCTTTCATGCGATATCATGAAGCAAAAACTATTGGAAATCATTGAAATAGGACATGTTGACGTTGATATCACCTCTATAGAAATTATTCCGCCAACGTTACTGATAAACTCTCACCTTGCAAAGCTTCATAAGCCTCTTTTAGATAATCAAATTCATATAGACAACACTCTTATGGAAAAAAGCTTCAAGGCTGCTGATCTTATCATGTGTGATGATGCAGATATGCTGCCTAATGATTTTATAGCTTATCTTATGCATCTTCAAAAAAACAGCTCTCTTGTGCTTGTTAGCAATAATATCATTTTAAAAAACCAGTACACTTTTTCAAAAGATTTTTTAGACAAAAAAGTAAACTCTCTTTTTATAAAGTCCGATCCTTATGCAAATGCACTCCATATCATCTCAAAACTCTTAAAAGATCATCCACCCGAAGAGATTTTTGTTATCAGTTCTAACTTAACCAGAAAGAAATTATATGATGACCTTCAATATTTTATTGAGGATAAAGCAATATTATTGGATAGTTCTCTCAACCTTATTCATCAAGACCTGCGCAACCTGCTTCTTTCAACATATGAGCAGATCAACACGAACAGGGTAAAGTTTATTTTGCTCTTAGATATATCTTCAGCTTCGATAAAAGAGCTTGAGAACTATTGTGCCTTGGCAAAGAACACTGCATACATACTTTATGAAGATGAATGTGAAAAAATAACAACACTAAAGGAAACCTATGCAAGCAAAAAAAAGTGAACAAGAGTATAAAAAGCTCCTAAGCCCTGAGGCTTTCTATGTATGTAGAGAGCACGGAACAGAAGCCCCGTTTTCAGGGAAGTATTATGATTACAAAGGCGAAGGGATATACAGATGTGTTTGTTGTGAAGCTCCTTTGTTTGAATCCGGTGCAAAATTTGACTCAGGAACGGGGTGGCCAAGCTATTTTGAAAGTATTGAGGGCGCCATCAAGGAGATCAAAGATATGAGTCATGGAATGATTCGCATAGAAGTCAGATGCAACAACTGCGATGCCCACCTTGGACATGTGTTTGAGGATGGACCAGAGCCAACAGGTCTTAGATACTGTATAAACTCCGTTTGTCTAGAATTCGAAGAGGCGTAAGTTCCACTTTTAGAAGTGGAGCTCAACACCTACGTTGTAAGTATTTACGTTTTCACCCAGGTTTGTATAGCC
>JALUKO010000193.1 GCA_027056525.1 Helicobacteraceae bacterium
TATGGAGAGTGGTTTTATAGAAACGCTGAGACATGTTAATGATGATGGTCTTTTTGAGACCCATTATGTTTACCGTAAACAAAACGGACTTCGTTATACGATTAAAGATATTAACGGCACCATAGAGGCTCCGAGTGGTTTAGGTTTTACTATTGAGACTATCTCTGAAAATAGCTTTAAGGCGATCAGCTCCAAGGGAACAGTAGAGACATATGTGAATGATCTTTTGGTCTCAAAAGAGGACATAGACGGAAATAAACGTGAATATGTGTATGATGATAATGGTGTTTTGGAAGCGATCAAAGATGCCAATGGAAATAAGCTTAGTTTGACATTTGGCACAAATGGATATGTAACGGCTGTTACAGATCAAAACAGCAGAACATGGAAATTTACTTACGATGAAAACGGCAGCTTGAGTTCGGTGAGTGATCCCTTAGATGGCAAAAAAACATATAGCTATGAAACATATCAGGCTGATAATGATGCTCAGGTGTATTACCACCTTACAAAAATTGCAGATGAAACAGACAAGGTTATAGTGGCTGTGACTTATGAGAGTGGAAGAACCGGTTCAAAAGCCTACCTTAAC
The DNA here is from genome assembly GCA_027056525.1 of Helicobacteraceae bacterium. GTDB lineage: Bacteria > Campylobacterota > Campylobacteria > Campylobacterales > Sulfurimonadaceae > Sulfurimonas. Next base: position 593 of record JALUKO010000193.1, read on the forward strand.
GGTAGAGTGAAATCCTATACACAAGGGGAGGATACCTTTACATATAATTGGGATTATCTTTCTTATTATGGGTATATCACCAAAACAAACTCTCTTAACAATTGGACAAGGCTCTATCCTGCGGAGAATGGTCAGATTGTAAAATATACCGACGTTTATTACAAAAATTTTCTTTATAATGTTGATGAAAACATGACTTTGAGAGGCATAACAGATAAAAATGGCAATGAGTGGAATCAGAGTGTAGATGCTCTTGGAAGAGTAACTTCTCTAACAACCCCTTTAGGCCGTAAAACCCTGTATACCTATGAGGGTAGTAATCCACATCCATCAAGTGTGACAACACCTTCGGGTGCTAAAAAAACGATCTCTTTTAATGCGACAAATCATCCAACTACAGTGACTTTGGCTGATGGAAGTGTCTATAAAACAAGTTACGATTCAAAAGGAAATATTCTTGATGTAACAAATCCATCGGGTAAAAAGAGTATTACGACAACATATAACGCTAACTCTCAACCCTTGAGTGTAGCAAATGCAAATAATGATACCGTGACATTTACCTATAATACATACTCCCAAATTGCCACGATGACAGATGCTATGGGAAATAAAACAAGCTATTCATACGATCTGCTTGGAAACCTGAGTAAGGTTGTCAATGCACAAAACAGTGAGATCACTTATGTGTATGATGCAGCCGGAAGACTGATCTCGCTTAAAGATCCTGCCGGCAATACCACGACATACGAGTATGATGATTTTGCAAGGCTCTCTAAAGTAACACGACCCTCTTCAAGAGTAATCTCTTATACTTACAACAGTGCAAATCAAGTGACGAAGGTAAGTGACAGTGCGGGGCGAGATGTTACATACACATATGACGGCATGAACAGAATAACAAAAATCGCTTCCGGATCTTCTTATATCTCATATCTTTACAATGCCGAGGGTCAAATAACAAGAGCATATGAGAGCAGTTCCGGACAATATGTTTACTACACATACGATGCAGACGGCAAGCTAACGCAAGAGAAGCAGAATAATCAAGCGGTTGACTATACTTATGATCTTGATGGGTACTTGGCAACCATAAGTGCTAAAGGTACAACAGTAACCTATACGAGAAATAAGGTCGGAGAGATCACTTCTGTAAGTGATGGTGAGAACACATTTAGCTTTACATATGATGCAAACGGTATGAGAAAAACTGTTACATATCCAAATGGCTTGCAAGCTTCAAGTAGTTATGATGATGCCTTGCGTTTGAGTGCTCTGGATGATGGAGTCCATAGCGCTACATATACATATAACAAGAATGGTATGCTCACTCAAAAAACAGTGGACGCTGCAACAACACAGTATGATTATGATGAGGTGGGAAGGCTTACGCAAGCAGGAGGAGAAAACTTTACTTACTCGGTAGCGGGGAATATACAAAACAACTCCTCTGTGTATGATACAAAAACAAATCAACTCACTTCCAATGCGACATACAACTATGAGTATGATGCTTTTGGCAACTTAGTGAAAAAAACAGATAAAGTTACGGGTGATTATAAAGTTTACACATGGAATGCCTGGAATAAACTTACAAAAGTTGAGAGCTTTAGCAGTGATAATGTCAGTGTGAAAAAAATAGAGTTTACATACGGGCCGATGGGAAGAAGACTCTCTAAAAATGTGGATGGCGTAATTGAGAAGTACCTTTATGCAGGTATGAAAATGGTCGCAATTATGAATAACTATTCTACGCTTAAATACAGTTTTATGTATGATGATTCTATAGACAAGCCCTTATCTATCGTAGATGTTGACGCCGGCAAAAGTTATTATTATCATAGAGACTACCTTGGCTCTGTTGTCGCTTTGAGTGATGCAGATAAAAACATAGTGGAGAGTTACACATATGATGCGTATGGAAAAACCCTTAAGTCGACCTCTGTAGCAACAGGGAACCCTTTTGCTTTTACTTCAAGAGAGATGGATGATGAGGATCTTTATTTTTATAGAGCCCGTTATTATGATCCGACAACGGGTAGATTTTTGAGTGAAGACCCTATGGGATTTCATGCGAGTGATTTTAACTTTTACAGATATGTTCTTAATAATCCGGTTAATTTCGTTGACCCGTTTGGGTATGGGTTCTTTGAGTTTATTGGCTATGTGGCTGCGGGTGCTGGTATAGCCATAGCAGCCCCGGTACTTGGTGCAACAGCAACAGGGGGAGCGATCGCCGGAGGAGTTGCGTACACAGGGGTAACTCTTTGGAGATTTTTTAGAAGTGCAGGGGAGTCTATGCGACGTAACAGAGAACGACGCAGACAGATCGATGCGACTTTATATGGAGATGATCCTGATGTACAGACTATCAGAAGATTAAATCAGGAAGGGATACGAGAAGCAGCAGACAGAGCGCGTGACGGTTTTGCTTTACCCGGTACGTTTGTTGGCGGTCCGGTGATCAGTGGAGCGGAAGATCTCATAGTAGCAGGTGCAAATGAGATACTTGTACCAAATGTTTATATGCCGCCAAACAGCACCAATACAAACGACAAAGAACCGGGCACTAAAGACCCTTGTGAGTAAAGGGTCTTGTTATTTGCCAAAGAGAGGGAGAAGCATTGTATATAAAAGTTGTTATGGCGTTGTTGTTTTTGTTTCTCTTTGTCTCTTGCAGTGGAGAAAAAGCAGACAAAGAGGTGGTGATTTATACTTCTGTTGATCAGGTTTTTTCATCACAGATATTGAAAGAGTTTGAGCGTAAAAGCGGTATAAAGGTGAGAGCTCTTTATGATACAGAAGCTTCTAAGGCGGTGGGTTTGCAAAAGCGTTTAATGCAGGAGAAAACACACCCAAAAGCTGATGTTTTTTGGAATTCTGAAAATCTTCGCAGTGCCAGACTCGCTAAAGCAGGCTTGTTTCAAAAACAGGGTGGGGATGCTTATGTTGCTATGGGGCTTAGAAGCAGGGTGTTTGTTATCAATACAAACAAAATGCAGAAAAAAGAGTTTCCCGATTCTTTGGAGGATCTGACAGATCCAAAGTATAAAGCCAAGGTAGCAATAAGCAACCCCCTTTTTGGGACAGCTTCCGCACAGTTTGCCGCACTGCTTGGCAAGTGGGGTGAAGAGAAGTTCATAGATTTTTTACAAGCATTGAAAAGGAATGATGTGGCTATTTTAGCGGGTAATGCCAATGTAAAAAATAGAGTTGGTTTTGGGGAGTTTGCATTTGGACTTGTGGATACTGATGATGCACTTGTGGGGATATCTCAGGGTTTGCCACTTGCTATGAGATATTATGACCAAGATAAAGAGGGGGTGTTTGGTGTATATGGCACACTCGCCATGATAAAGGGTGCTCCTCACCCACAAGAGGCACAAAAACTCTTTGAATATCTCCATACTAAAGAGGTTGAAAAGCAGCTTATTGCGATGAACGCTGTGCAGTTTGGGCTTTTGTTTGATGATGAAAATAAAAAGCATAACAAAATATGGATCCCTCCGGCAGATGAAACCTCGAGCTACCTACAACGTTCGGCAGAACTTATTCGAGAATATCTTGATTAAGAGCGTTGTGAAATCTGCACTTTTACTTCTTGTGCTGCTTCCACTCACCTATCTCTTTTTTTTACATATACAAGCAGATTTTCTCTATGGCTCAGCGCAGCTTTTTTATAAACTTTTACTCAACGATAAGCTTCTGAACTCTTTTGTATTGGCTGTAGTTGTAGCGGGTGTGGGTACATTGTTGGCATGTGGTGTTGCCATGTTGTATTTTCATATCTATAACAAGAGGGTACGTTTTGTATTTGGAATTTTTTTAGGCTTTTTGTTCTTTTTGGCTCCAATTATATATGCATCATTATTTTCGCAGCTAGAGAGTTTTCAACATCTTGGTGCATTTGCTCGAAGCGTTATAGTTTTGTTGATGTGGCTAAGCCCTTTGGGAAGTGCTATTGTGATTGTCAGTATGGGAAGCATGGACAGATACTCTTTTGAGATCCTCAAATTTATCCCCGTATCTATAAAAGATATCCTTTATACTTTGCTTCTGAAACAGATGTTTCCCGTCCTTATTGGGGTGTTTACACTACTGTTTCTTATGACGTTCACCCAAGAAGAGGTGCCATCTTTTTTTGGCTATAGAACCTATGCAGAGGAGTTTTTAAGCCGTATAGTACTTCAAGAAGAGTTTGAGTCAACACTTTTTTATGCATTGCCTTTTATTGTTATCTCTTTTGTCGCATTTATAATCTTTGCTATGCTTCTGAGATACAAAAGCGTGCGCCTGAGAGAGAACATATATGCCCTTGGGAATTTAGAGATTTTTCAAAGTAGATATCTGCTTTCCTTTACCCTTGGGATGATTTTTGTATCTGTTGTGCTGTTTTTGTATTTAGTGTTTGAAAATATGGATACCACTCTTTTTATAAGTTCCTTTGAACAAAATCTCTCTGTGGTGTTTCGATCTGTTTTCTTGAGTGTATTTGCCTCGCTGTTGGTCACGGCTGTATCGGTTTTTTTTGTGATGCAGTGTAAAACACGAACAAATCTACTTGTGTTGATCTGCGTGACATCATTGTACTGGCTTTTGCCATCATCTTTAAATGCTCTTGTGTTGTTGCAGTTTTCACAATATGTTTATATACAGAGTGAATGGTATTCTTACTTTTTGCTGATCTATGCGTATGTACTGAGGGTACTTCCAATAGGGCTTATTATCGCTGCCATTCTTTACAAAAGGGTAGAATATAATCCTGCAAGATTTGTTACAATATCTTCATACAAAGAGTTTGTAAAGATCACCTTGCCCCAAAATTACAAGGGCTGGTTGATCATATTTGTGATTGCGTTTTTTTTACTGCTTAACGAGATTACAACAACGGTTTTGCTCGTGGAGGCAGGTTTTGAGACGATCATTGTAAAGATATACAATCTTTTGCATTATGGCGATCTTTCTCAAATACTGTTCTTGTCGCTTATGCAGATCCTTATTGTGCTCTTTGGTTTGATTGTTTTTATTTGTATAAAGGGTACACATGGTAAAGCTTGAAAATATTATCTATCGATATGATGAGAAGTTTACTCTAAATATAAAAGAGCTTTCTCTTGGTGAAGCGTTTAGGACAAGCTATATAGTGGGAGCTTCTGGAAGTGGAAAAAGCACACTTTTAAAAATCATATGTGGTTTGAAAACTCCCCATAAAGGGTGTGTAGAGGTTGATGGTAAGAGTATGAGCGATCTGATAAGCACGCATAAGCTTCATACACTTAAGATGATCTATATGTCTCAAGAACTTGGGCTTTGGTCTCATATGAGCTGCATTGAGCATATCCGGTTTATGCTCCCCAAGAGTAAACATGCCACGGCTTTGCTTTGGCTGGAGAAAGTGCAACTTCTTGAAAAAGCAGATGCAAAGCCTGATGCGCTTTCAGGAGGGCAGAAACAAAGGCTTGCTCTTGCCCGTGCTTTGTGTATAGAACCGAGGTTTCTTGTTTTGGATGAACCTTTTGCAAGTTTAGATATTGTTTTGGCGGATGAACTGCAGCAGATAATCTCTAAAGAGCAAAAGATACATAAGTTTCAACTGCTTCAGGTTTCACACAACACATTGGGTTTTTACGATAAAAACGTTAATATAATAGTAATGGATAAGGGTGAGATTGTTCAAAGTGCAACATTTACGCAGATTATAAACAACCCTGTTGGGAGATGGAGTAAAAAGTGGATAGAGTTACTTTCAAAAAAAGGGTAGTGTTTTTCTTTATGTTCTTGCTCCTTGGTGGAGCCTCGTTAGAGGCACTGACCTATAAAACATATGCGCAGTGGGAAGTAGATGCCGTTGCGGTTGCTTGGGTGATTCACACCTATATAGACAAAAATGCAGACTTTTGCATAGTTAAAAAAGGGGTGCACATAAAAGATGAACTCTCCATCAACACTCCAAACTCGCGTTTTCGACGCACTGCAAAAGAGACAGCCTTTGAGAGTGCTTTGCGGTATTACAAAATCAACAATGCGTGTACACAAAAAGTTCTGCCGCTTGTCAGGGTGATTGAGATGGCGCCTTGGAGAAAAAGTGAAGATTTGCAAGTGCTGAATTTTGAAAAAGATATTGTGCAGACTTTAGAAAAAAAGGATATCTTTGCCACCTTTGAGTATATCGATCAGTTTTGTAAAAAAGGGCAACAATGAAAATAATATTTGTATGTTTGATAAGCATCTACACACTTTTTGCATATACAATCCCCTCTATTGCCTTTTTGGCATACAATGGTGAAGAGTGGATAGTTTGTGTGCTGGAGAATGGAAAAATCACAGAGATTCAACTCGATGAAGAACCCCACTCATTTGATTATAATTTTAAAAATGATCAGATTGTGTATGTAGGGGCAGATTCAAAGCTGCGCTTCTATGTTCATGGAGATGAAAGGGAGTTGCAACTGCCATACAAACACAGTGGTTTTACCCAGCCGAGTTTTTTATGTGAAGACAATCTTGTGTATGCCGTGGAGCTCATCAACAAAAATTCAAGATCGACAAAGATTGTACAGATCGATCTCAAAGATGACTCTTTACAAACTGTGGTGAAACAGAACTCCTCACAGTTTGAACCTGTTGAGTGTGATGAGAGAAGTATCCTTTTTACCAACCTTGTATGTAATCAAGGGTGCGCTAAATTGATTCAGGAGATTTGGATAAAAAACCTTGTTACCGGTTTGTCTGAACAGGTAACACTTCTCAATGCCTTTAGTACAAATCCCTCTATCCATTATGGCTCTCACATGATGTTTTTCAATTCAAACAGATATGACAACTACAATATATGGGCAAAGAAGATAGATGATGATGCAAGGGCTTTTCAAGTCACCTTCTCAGAAGCTATCGACACAGACCCAGTCGCCATAAATGACAACTCTTTTTTGTTTATACGCAACAATGGCTCAAAGCAAACTATCATGTATGGGGATCTTCAAGGGCAATTGTATGAAATAAAATTATTAAAAGAGTATAATAAAATACGACAGTTAAAGGTTCAGAGATGCGATTGAAGTTAGGGCATATTTTTTTACTTGTTTTATTTTCCAGCAGCGTTTTTGCTTCGGGAATAACTTTTTTACCTTATGAGAAAAATGAGTTTTCTCCTGCTTTGCAAGAGAAGTTTCGTATCCCTTTTGAGTTGAGTCGTGATGCAGATGTGCAGATCGAAATATATACTCCCGATGGTGTTTTACTTCGCACCCTAAGTAGTGAAAAAACCTTACAAAAAGGGAAACACGCACTGGAGTGGGATGGTAAGGACAGTGATGCAGAAGTTGTGGCAGATGAAGCGTATAATGTTGTTTTGAAGGCCACAAAGGGTTCTTACAAAGAGGTGCTTGATCCGCGAAGAACGAGTGGAGGGGTTGTTCAAAAAAATTTAAAACCAAAAATTACAGAAGATGCAAAGATCAGCTATACTTTAGCAAAGCCTTCCCGTGTTTTAATCCGTTTGGGTATAGAAGCCGGAGTGATGTTACGCTCCCTAGTGCACTGGAAGCCTAAAAACAGCGGGAAAAATATGCAGTTTTGGGATGGATATGATAACGATCATCTTGTAAAAGTGCAAGAACAAGAGGGTTTCAAGATCATTTTCTCCGCCTTTACTTTGGCGGATCATACAATCATAACAACGGGAAGTAAAAAAGATTACTTCCAATATGCAAAGAAGTTCACACAAAAAAGATCAATAGAAGCTAAAAAATACAGATTTCTCAATGCAAGAATAAAGTTGATGTCACCTTATTATGCGAGAACATTATTTGATCTTCAAGAGCCAAAGATCGATTTTGTTTTTCCCAGAAATACACAACGAGATGCTGAGAATATTCCCATATTGCAAAAGGGTAAACCTGTACGCATCAAAGTTGTGATGGATAAAGAGGATGCCAAACGCATGGAGAGGGTCAAATATGAGATCACTTTTTATGATGATCTCACATTTATCTCAGAAGAAGAGATGGGTTATGTCCCCATAAGTTGGCTCTTTGTGCCATCCTCTCATGAGGGAAAACATATTTTAAGTGTTAATATTGCAAGTTTTAAAGGACATGTGGGTTTAAAAAGTGTTGCTTATAAAGTAAAAGAGTAGTGGTATGGGACAGATAAAAAATTTTAAAGTTGAACTCAATAAGCTTGACTACCTTTATGAGAATACCCCAAGTGCGATCATCGGTATCCTTGTCCTTTCGTTGGTTATTTTCTTTGCGTTTAAGGGGCATACCGATCAGAGAAGTTTAGATATATGGTTGGCGCTCAATATTTTCTTGTCAGTGCTTCGTACAGGTAGTTTGTTTTATTATAAACGCACGACGATTACTCTGCATAACCTGCTTCTTTTTAAGAGTATGATATTTATTTTTATAGTCCTATCGGGATTTTTATGGGGTGTGGGAGCCTTTTATATTTTACCAAGTGGTATTGAGTATCAGATTTTACTTTTATTGATGGTCGGTGGTCTTTGTGCCGGTTCTTCTGTAAGTAACGCTTCTAGTATCGGCATGTTCTATACATACATTGCTGTTGTGATTCCTCCTTATTTTTATATATTTTTAGTAGGGGAGAGTCATATCTCCGGCTCTGTGTTGATAGCTCTTGTTTTATATATAACACTTCTTTTATTTATCGCAAGAAAGATTACGGCAAATGTGAATAAGAACATTATGTTAGCGTATGAGAATCGAGAGTTGGTGGAACAACTAGAGCGAAAAGTTATAGAAGCAAACAAAGCAAACGATGCAAAATCTGAATTTCTTTCTGTTATGTCTCATGAGATTCGCACTCCCCTTAATGCAATTATCGGTTTTGTTAAGATTTTAAAAAATTCTGAGAATGATCCCAAAAAGTTGCACTACTTAGACACGGTAGATAAATCGTCACTTCTTTTGATGAATGTTATAAATGATATTTTAGATGTGAGTAAAATAGAATCGGGAAAATTTACCTTGGAATATACCCGGTTTGATCCAACACAGGAGATTACATCTTTGTATGAGCTTTTTAAACGTGCAGGGGAAGAAAAAGGTGTCACTCTTCACAACAAGATCTCTGAGCATTTACCCAAATGTATCCAAAGTGATAAGTTGCGCCTTAAGCAGATCATTTCCAATTTACTCTCAAATGCCATCAAGTTTACCCCCAAAGGCAAAGGGGTTA
>JALUKO010000194.1 GCA_027056525.1 Helicobacteraceae bacterium
ATATGGATATTATTTTTGGTATGGCTCTTGGCTCGATGTTGCCATATACCATTATGGCTGTGGTTTTTAGTATTGTTTTTATCTACAGTGTGTACAAACTTTTCTCACAACCGCTTACACACTTTATCTCCGGGAAAAAACTCTTTGTACTCTCCCTTGTCAGCGTATTGATTCTCTTTATCGGTATACGCAACAACTTTGGGGGTAAAAGTTTTGGAAGTAGCGATGCCTATGCGGTTAACAAGGTAAGCAGCGGTAACCTTGCACTCAACGGTTTTTTTACCATTTACCGAACTTCCAAAAAATCTGTTTCACACAACCTGCTCCCTCTTGATAAAGCGATAAAAATCACTCAAGAAGCGCTTAAAACACCCAATGCTCCCTTTGTTAACAAACACTACCCCCTTATGCGCCACTACTCAAAAAAAGATACAAAAAACTATAACGTGGTTATAGTACTTCTGGAATCTTTCGGTGCAGAACATCTTGACGGGTTTACACACTACAAAGAACTGGGTGTTACACCTTACTTTAAAAAGCTCTCAGAAGAGGGCCTAAAGTTCACCTCTTTTTACTCCAACGGGTACAGGTCTATTTTTGGTATAACCTCTCTATTTTCAGGTGTCACCATACCTGCAGGTGCACAATACCTCGGCAAAGGTTTGGAACTCTCAACTTTGAGCTATCTTGGCAATGTTGCTAAAAACAACGGCTACTCCACTATCTCCATGCAAGGATCAAATCGCCGCTCCTACAGAGTTGATGCCGTGAGTGCATTGGCTGGATTTGATCAGTACTATGGCGCTGAAGATATGCCAAATGTAGAAGATGTCGATGAGGGTCGTGCTCCCCTTACGGGAACATACGATTATAATATGTTTGATTTTTTTCACAAAAAGCTCAACACGATGAAAGAACCGTTTTTAGGTTTTACATTTACCGCTTCAACTCACTCCGATTTTCATCTTCCAAGTGCAAAGTTTGAAAGATATCCACATGATCTGAAAAACTACAACGGTTCACTCAACTCTCTCATCTACGCGGATAACTCCATACAAAGGTTTATAGAAGGTGTCAAAAAAGAGCCTTGGTTTGATCGCACCATTTTTATTTTTACTTCTGATCACGGAAGTGGTAATGCACTCAACCCCATCGCAAGACAATACCGTCCGGATGATAAACCATTAAATTCCATAGAACACTTTAGAATTCCCCTTATCATCTACGCTCCTAAAATATTTCAGCCTCAAGAGCTCCATACCCTAGGTTCACACAACGATATCTTTGCAACTATTGTTGATATGCTAGGCTGGGAAGGGGAGATAACAACGATGGGAAGCTCGTTGTTTGACAAAGAGGTGGCAAAGAGATTTGTCTATTTTTATGCAGGCAATCTCATAGGTCTCATCTCACCGCAAGGGTATATCAAATATAACTTTAAAAATATTGTAGAAAAAAGTGGCGATGAAAAAGATATACAAGAGATGAAAGAACTTCTTTTTTCTGTAGATACAGCAGAAGCCCAGCTTCTAAGAAAAAACAGGTGGGCAAAATAATGCGTATTTTGATTGTACTTCCCAACTGGCTCGGAGATGCCTTGATGGCGACACCGGCGATAGAACTTTTACTAGAGTACTATCCACATGCGAGATTTACTTTTGTTGGAAGCTATGTAAGTATAGAAGCACTGAGAGATCATCCAAAATGTGAGCAGGCAATTGTTGATGAAACAAAAAAAGCACCAAACAGGTTTCTAGCAACCTATAAACTTGCAAAATCACTTGGAGAGTTCCACCTTGCCATCACCTTTAGAGATCAGCTCCACTCCTCACTACTTCTGAGATTTACAGGTACCGTAATATGTATAGCAAGAAAGTCTTGGCACTCTATGTTTTTGCTTTCTCATACACCAAAAATCTCCACAGCACAACATCTGGTGAAACAGTATGCACAACTCGCGATGAGTGACACTAAGCAATGGGATGGCACAATCGGTAAACTTACTTTATATATCGATAAACAAGCGTTTGCAAAACCAACTTTGGGAATTAATGCCGGTGCAACCTATGGAAGTGCAAAACGGTGGTATCCGGAACGTTTTGCAGAAGTAGCAGCGTACTTTGCAAATAAGTATGACATTGTCATTTTTGGTGGACCCAATGAGGTTGCAATGGCCCAGGAGATAGAACACAATCTCCAAACGCTTGGTATAGACAACTATACAAATCTCGCCGGTAAAACAACCATAAAGCAGCTGTGCTCCTACATTGGAGGGTGTTCACTCTTTATCACCAATGACAGTGGTCCCATGCATGTAGCAGCAGCTTATCAAGTTCCAACAGTAGCCGTTTTCGGGCCAACTCGCTATAAAGAAACATCACAATGGATGAATGATAAAAGTATTATTGTAAGGCATGAGATGGAGTGTTCTCCATGTATGAAAAGAGAGTGTCCCCTAGGACATCATGAATGTATGAAAAGTATTGCAGCTTCTGAAGTTATCGAAGCTGCCAAAGAGCTGGGGTTTTAAAAAGAGAACTTAAAACCCATATATGCCGACTTGTTATAGTTAATATCTGTAGCTACATTATTGACTTCATAGTTAGTATCAAGCACTCTCGCACCAAGCACTATACGACCATTTTTAATCACTTCTATATCAACACTTACACGATACTCCAAAAAGTTTTTCGCATCTTCCATAGCAAGAACCTCGGGTGCATAGTAAATACTTGCACCAACATAAATCGGTACAAATGTTGACTTTGGAAGTTCATACGAAGCTTCAAGACCAAGAGGGATAGAGGTAAAATTTTCTGTATGGTTTGCTTTGACTCCCATACCAATACTCAATCCACTGTTGTTGATCTCTTGTTGCATTAAAAAGTTCAGCTCATAATATGCTTCAATCCCAGAATCTATATCACTGTTATCTTCATCTGCATTGAGATATTTTGCACCTATAAACATTGTAGAAGGCTCAACATTGTAGTTAAACTGCCCTACATCCATTTTTGCAGACAACTCTAAATCTTTATTGTTTATATTTATCTCTGCAGAGTGCATTGCAAATGCAGAAACTGCACTCACAGTTACTAAACTTAATTTTTTTAACATTGTTTTCCTTGTAT
>JALUKO010000195.1 GCA_027056525.1 Helicobacteraceae bacterium
TGTTTTAAGCGCTTCTTGAGTGATTTTTATCGCTTTATCAAGAGGGAGCAGGTTGTGTGAAACAGATTTTTTGGAAGTTCGGTAAATGGTAAAAAAACCGTTGAGTGCAAGGTTACCGCTACTTACCTTGTTAACCGCATAGGCATCGCTACTTCCAAAACTTTTACCCCCAAAGTTGTTGCGTATGCCGATAAAGAGGATCAAAACGGTGACAAGGGAGAGTACAAAGAGTTTTTTCCCGGAGATAAAGTGTGTAAGCGGTTGTGAGAAAAGTTTGTACACACTGTAGAGAAAAACAATACTAAAAACCACAGCCATAATGGTATATGGCAACATCGAGCCAAGAGCCATACCAAAAATAATATCCATATCATTGGCAAGATTGAAGATCTCATTGGACATATGTCGGTGGATGTAATCATAATAGAGCACATCACTAAAACTCAGTGCAAATATGGTGTTAAGAACAATCGCCCAAAGCAGGGCAACAATCGCTCTTTTTTTTGGCTCTTTGAGAAATAAAAGGGCTAAAACAAAGAGCGAAGAAAATGTAAAGAGTGTGATCATATCGACACGAAAACCCATTACAAAGGAGGCATAGAGTTCATTGCTTGTAAGGTTTGAAAAATCATCAGGATAAAAATTGTAAAGAGTTACCCGTATTGCCATCATGACGAGAAAACTAAACAGCAGAAGTGATATTATTTGTGTGAATTGGTTACGAAAAATAATTTTCACTCTTTCTCCTCAATAATAAGCTTATACAAAATATGGGTGAAAATATAGACGATAAAAAATGAGGTGACAACATCACTAAAAAAATGCCCCCCTGCGGCTACTCGTGCCAAGGAGACCAACACTCCATAACTGATAGCAAGGAGCATCCAAAACTTTTTTCTGTTTTTTGCCAAAAGGGCAAACCCTATAAGAGAAAATGCAGCCGCCGTATGTCCTGAACTAAAGGAGTACCCTCCTTGATTGCTCATGACAAATGCTGGTGTGAACGCTTTGTCTCCGCCGTAGTGCATAGTTTGGTTCGGTCTGGCTCTCCCCCAGTTCTCTTTAAGCACAGCATTGACCACAAGACCCGGAGCGATACTTAAAACAAGTAACAAATAAAGCATCACTTTGGCGTTGATACCAAAAAGATTGTTTTTACTGATAAGATTATAGAAAAAAACAGCGATACTGCCAAGGGCAAAGAGAAGGATAACGGGTCGCACACTGTGGTAGAAAAACTCCTCTACAGCACTGCCGTTGAGCGGAAACTCTTTGCCGTTGTAAAAGAGATCTGATATGAAGAGATCTATTTGCGGGAAGGTTATAAAAACAAGGGAGCTCGCTAGAAAAAGCACCCATATATAAAGTGATACATTTAAAATTTTTTTATTCATCATGAAATTATACCGCGTCTTTGATATAAATATACAAAGGGGAGGAGGTGATCTTTAAAGTCTCTTCTTTAAGTGCTTTGCCATCCATTGTGTAAACATCAAAATACTCTTCATTTTTGAGTGTCGTCTCTTTGAGTGACCAGTGAATTTGTAAAAGTTGGGTGTTTCGTAAACATTGCAGTACATAATAGCCTCTTTTAATATCCAAACGAAGAAACTGTGAGTTATGAAGGTTGTGATACATAAACTTATAGACTTCAAATGCGGAGCGTTTTTTGATCCCTTCTCTGTTGTCAATGAGTCCGTAGCCCGGAGCTATGAGCTGATGCCATGAGACAGAATCGACTTGTTGGGAAGCAAAAGCCAAAAGATAATAACGTAACATATAATCGGCATAAAGTTTCTCACTAACACACTCATGCTCACTTGTAGGCGCATAAGGGGCTGTGTTGCTTATGGGCCAGTTTGTCTCAGTGATATGAAGCTTTTGCTTGGTTTTTGGACTCAGCCATACCATGGTACTGAGGAGTGCAATTTTGTCTGAGAGCGAAAAACCCATTTGGGCATTTTCCGGTGCTCCACGTCTATCGACATAGAGTAAAGCAGCGATCGCATCATATTTGTACTTGTAGAAGTTAAAGAGGGTGTGTGCACTAAAATGGTACTCAAAATCTATCACGCCACTTCCCATAAGTTGTATATCGCCAAATTTTTCTTTTTTGAGTTCAAAAGCACATTGAAAAAACCTGCTGTACTCATCAACACTGAAAAATCCCCATTTAGCGCGGTTGATGGTAGAGCCTATCTCAAAGAGATCGATCAAATGATGTAGTTCTTCAAAGATAGTTTCTAAGTCTTTTTTGAGAAGTTGCAGATTTTCTATGTGTTCTCTGTCTTGAAGAATTTTGAGGGTGATTTTTTTGTCTTGGTTCTTTTCTGCAAAGCTTTTGAGATCTTCAAGCGTTTGCATCTCCCACAGTTTGAACCTTAGAAGTATTCTTTTAACACCAAGCTCATCTAAAAGCATTTGCGTTTCTTGCGGCTCTCTTTGGTAGTCAACGCCCATGCAAAAAAAAGTTTGAGAATTAATTTTCTTTCTTTTCACAAAAGGTGTCATAAGAACTGAAAAAGGTACAATCACAGATGCAATGAGAAAGGTTTTAAGGAGTGAAAAAAACTCTTTTTGCCTCATTTTCTTTTTGTAGTTTTTCTCTTTGAGTTGTGCGGGTTGATCGGAGTAGCTGTCCCAGATAAATGGTTCTTTCATTTTCATTAAAACCTATAGTTGAATTGTAGATAGTGTGTGTTGTTATACACAGATGCATATAGAGTCGCATGTTCATCGAGCATAAAAATATCATGCATGAAAATACCTATGAAGTTGCCCACAGAAGCCCCAATAAGCTGATCTGCAAAGGAGTGACCTTTATCTTGTACTCGTGTTAGGGCGCTTGCTGTGGCAGTTGCGTAGCTAAAGGTGTTGAGAGTATATTTACTCCATTGAGGGATACTAAGCTGGGCAACATTTCTTCGTGTCATGGCAGAACCTGCAAAAGGTCCCAGCGCATGTTGTGAACCTATTGCATAGTAGTGGATATTATCGGGTGATCTTTTGTCAATGTGATTGAGTGCATCACTGGCGATCACACTGGTTTGAAAAGCGAAAACTTCTGAAAGGATTCTTTTGCCTTTTGTTGTATAAGAGCTATCATGAATA
>JALUKO010000196.1 GCA_027056525.1 Helicobacteraceae bacterium
TTGAGGTTATGCTCTTTTGCAAAAATATCCAGATCATCACGTCTTGCCATTGTGCCGTCTTCTTTAATGATCTCACAAATAACAGAAGACTCACTCAAACCTGCCAAGCGACAAAGATCGACTGAGCCCTCAGTGTGTCCCGTTCTTACAAGAGTACCCCCGTCTTTTGCGATAAGAGGAAATATATGTCCGGGCTTTACAAGCTCATCAGCATGACTGATGGGGTTTGCAAGGATTTTAATGGTCTCATCTCTCTCCGCCGCAGATATACCTGTCAAAGCATTTTTTGCATCGACAGAGACTGTAAATGCCGTCTCATAAGAGGAGGTGTTAGAGCTCACCATAGGGTTAAGCTCAAGCCTGTTCGCTATGGTCTTGCTAATGGCTACACAGATCAGTCCTCTTGCATGGGTCGCCATAAAGTTAACATGTTCAGGTGTAGAAAATGCTGCCGCATAGACTAGATCACCCTCATTTTCTCTGTCCTCATCATCAACCATGATCACCATGTTGCCCTTTTTGATCTCTTCTATAGCCCGTAATACTCTTTGCGTCGGTGTCATCTAAACTCTTTAATAAAAATTTTATGAGATTATATAGAAATCTTGATTAAACACAGCGTAAAAAAAATTTATACATTTTTCACCAAAACACTTGACAAAGCAAGTGAAATTACCTATAATTTCGCTCCACAAACAGCGATAAAGCATTTGTTTGAGTAACGCGGAATAGAGCAGTTCGGTAGCTCGTCGGGCTCATAACCCGAAGGTCATAGGTTCAAATCCTATTTCCGCAACCAATTTTATAATTTTGGGGTATCGCCAAGCGGTAAGGCCTCGGTTTTTGGTACCGATATTCGGGGGTTCGAATCCCTCTACCCCATCCACTTTTATCATATCTATTGATTTATAATGACGCGGAATAGAGCAGTTCGGTAGCTCGTCGGGCTCATAACCCGAAGGTCATAGGTTCAAATCCTATTTCCGCAACCAATTTTTACTTATTATTACTACATATTGGGGTATCGCCAAGCGGTAAGGCCTCGGTTTTTGGTACCGATATTCGGGGGTTCGAATCCCTCTACCCCATCCACCTAATTTATTACTCATTTCACTGAAAAATACTTCATATGAAGCGTAATATAATAGCCTGAAGCATTAAAACAATCTGCCTATTTTTCTAAACCCATACCAATAAAGCACTACCCCTAAAAGTATTACCCCTCCAAAATATGGCAGCAGATCTACAAATGCGGTTCCACGATAAAAGATACTTTCACTTCCTTCTATGTAGTAACGAAGCGGAGAGATTATAGAAAGTTTTTGAAAAACAGGATGCATCGCATAGATAGGTGTCCACGCACCACTCAAAAAGATCAACGGCATCATAATAACTATAGAAAGCTGCGCTACTTGCATCACACTTTTACTAATAGCTGCTATAAAGAGTCCGATCCCTGCACTTGAAAATCCATAAAGTAATGTGAGTACGATAAAACTCCAAAAAGAGCCGTTAAGCGGGGTGTTAAATGCCGGAAATAAAACAAATCCAAGGCTCAATATAACGCCAATAGTTACTATGAAAACCTGAGAAGCACTTTTTGCCAAGATGATGATTTTTGGATCTACGGGCATCAGTAGCATAATATCCCATGTCCCCTCCTCTTTCTCTTTGACAAAAACTATTGCTGTGAGTATCACTGTAAGAAGTGTAATAACTGAAAGTAACTCGGTGAGTGCCATAAAGGAGTGATTGTCGGCATTTTGATTAAAGAGCTTGTGTGATTTTATCTGTAGTGGAAAATCAACCTTTTCAAAATCTAAGATGATGTTTTGCAAGTATGCAAGTGTTGTTAAACTCTGACTTGCTGCCGTCGCATCTATGAGCACATCTATGTGTGTGTCCTCTCCCCTCTCATAAGCTCTCTCAAAATCACTCTCAAATATCATCCCGACAAGCACCTCTTTGTCAAAAATAGCCTTGCTAAGTGCCTGTTGCGATAAAAAAGGTTGAGGAGCTACAAACTCGGGTTGGTGAAAATGGGAAAGTATCTTTTGGCTAAGTCCCCCTCCGCTCTCATCAACATAACCGATAATGACATTACGCGGTTCTATCTGCATACCTGCCCCGGCTATGTAGATATCGGCTGTAAAAGAGTACAAGATCACGATAACAAGCATAAGCGAACGCATAAAGCTCATTATCTCTTTTGTAAACACCATGAAAAAAGTTCTCATTATCTCATCTCCTTTTTCAAAAGAAGCTTGCCAACACTAAAAAATACAAAAGCAAAAACAGCCAAGATCACCAAATATAAAACAATCTTTTCAGAAGAGAATCCCTGACCGATAAGAAAAGTATCATATATAATATGGTTATAGTACATGATGGGAAACATATGTGCTTCCACTTGAGAAGCCCCGTCCATCGAAGAGATAGGCATCAATATACCTGAGTATAAAAACCCGGGAATAATTGTGATGATGACCGTTAGAACAACTGCAACAATCTGTTTTTTAGTTACAACAGAGATAAGCATCCCCAAAGAGAGACTTCCAAGGATATACAGCTCACCCGAGAACCAATAGAGAAAAAAACTACCACGAAATGGAACATCAAAAAGATAAACAGCCAATAAAAACAAGATAAAAATATTGAGTGAATGGAGTAAAAATACCGGTATCAGTTTGGCAGCCAAGAACTCGTTTTTACTCAATGCTGAAACATAAAAATTAAAAATCGTCCCCTTTTCTTTCTCTTTTACAATAAGAAGCGCAGCCAAAATTGCGGGTGCTACAAGCAGTACAAGACCGATCAACCCGGGAACGATAGCATCTTCATCTCGCATAGACTGGTTAAAAAGGTTGCGGTTATTGATGAGTATAAGCCCTTTATGCTCCACTCCCCTTGCTTTTAAAAGCTCTTGAACCATCGATAGGATCGTTCCTTTTATGTAAGTCTCTATAGTAGTGCCCCGTGTAGGAAAAGCAGCATCTACAAAAACACCCAATTCACTTTGTTGCCCTTTGAAAAGATTTTTTTCAAAAGAGCTTGGAATGATAAGAATAGCATCTGCCTTTGCCTGTTTTATCTG
>JALUKO010000197.1 GCA_027056525.1 Helicobacteraceae bacterium
GTACAGAACTCATCTCACCAAAACACAGTAGAAGCGTACTTACCTGTGCCGGCAATTTATGCCCCTATGCAGTGTGGAGCATCAAAAACGAAACAGCATACCTTCCGCTAAAGAAAATAAAACAACATAATATTCAAGTGGGTTTCTCAGGCTGTGCCAAAGGATGTGGACGACACAGACATACAGATATTGGGCTTATCGGACTTAAAACAAACCATTTTGGCGATACGGAGGGTGGTGCGAGGGTCTTTATTGGAGCTGAACACTCTAACGGTACTTCTGTTGCAAGAATACTTTTTTCCATGGTTCCTTTTATTCACCTCAACGAGACACTTACTATCTTGATCTCTATCTATGAACAAAGTGATTATAAGATCTTTGAATTATTTGCCAAAAATATTTTAAACACATACTCTGAAGAATTTTTAGCGATTTGGATACTGGCAAATTTTCATACAAAACAAACGTTTGCACTTTCTAAATGTAATGAAACACCGACCTTTGAAGAGGAAAAGAGATTGCTTTTAAGATCTTTTCCCAAGCTTCCATACCAAGAATTAATCACAACAGATTTTACAAAAATCATCTCTGCTCTTGCTAAAGACCTATGGACAGTCGAAGGCAAAGACCCCAACTACAAGCCACCCATACAAAGAACAAGCTTTCGTTAATCTGTGATATCACAATTAACATGTAGCAATAATCACTTTTAAAAGTTAAATAGGATAAAATTTGTCCGAATTAAAAATTAGAGCATAATGTGCTCTTACCAAAGGATAAAACATGACAAAAATCATTTTAGCAATCGCATTAACTTTAAGTGCACTACAAGCACAAAACGTAGTTCATTATGACAAAAAAGAGACAAAACAGCCTCAAACTACGCAACCAAACCATCCAACTAATGATCTATACCCTAAAAAATAGCTCTCATCTTAGGTTACGATAATTTCGTAGCCTTGCCCCTTTATATTTCGTATCAGTTCTTTAGAAGTCTTAGCTCTTAGTCTTTTAACGAAAGTTCTAAGCCTCTCATCACTGACATCTTCTTCTTCCCAAAGGGTACTTTTTATCAAGGCATCTTCCACAACATTTTTATATTCTTGATTATGTTTTACAAGAAGCTCAACAAAGCTCTTCTCTTTTTTAGATAAGGAGATATAGCGACCGTCTTTATAAAGATTATTGGTTGTTTTATTGTACGAAAATCCATCGTTTAGCTGTACTATTTTACTTTCAAATGTTTCACTTATAGACTCTATATACTCTAAAAGTTCATCTATATCAAAGGGTTTTATAAAATATTTTATGACACCTATATCGATAGCATTGAGAAGTTTTTGTGTATCGCTAAAGGCACTCAAAATTATAATAGGAACATTTTTATCCTGTTTTTTGATCTCTTTTGCCATATCAAGACCTGTGATCTGGGGCATCATAATATCTGTGATAACAATATCGGGCTTGAGAGTTGCAAACTTTTGCAAACCCTCCTTTCCGTTACTTGCAATACTAAAACTATAAAAATTATCACCTATAGTATTTTTTAATAAACTTGCCAGCTTTGCCTCATCTTCAACCAGTAAAACTTTTAATTGCTTCAATAATTTATTTTTCATTTATACTACTTTTTTGCAATGGAATTTTAATGATAAAAGTGGTTGTATTTTTTACACTCTTTACATCAATACTACCGTGAAGTCCCTGTTCACAGATCATTCGTGACATAAAAAGACCAAGTCCGGTTCCCTGACTTGTATGTTTTGTTGTAAAATAAGGTTCAAATATCTTCTCAATATTTTTCTCTTTTATACCACCCGCATTATCTTGCAACCTTATGATAGCAAAATCCTTCTCTTTTTTGGTAGTAATATTAATTTCTCTTATCAAAATACTGTTATGAATAAATGCATCTTTTGAGTTTTGTATCAAGTTGATGATTACTTGGGTCAGTTCATTACTAATGCCTAGCACTTCTATGTTCTCATACTCTGTTTTAATACTGATCATCTCTTTTTTGATGATCTTGTCGAGTATCTGCAAAGACTCATTGATACTTTCACTGATATCAAAATAGTGTTTCTCTTTGTCAGGTTTAAAAAAATTTGTAAAATCATCTATAGTACTTGACATATTTCTAATGATCTTTTTACTCTCATCATAAAATATCATCAAAGCATTTTCATCTTTGTTTATGGCAGCTTTTTTAATACCAAACATAGTTAACGAGAGTTCTGTTAAAGGCTGTCTCCACTGGTGTGCGATATTAGCCAGCATCTGTCCGAGGCTTGCATGTCTTGATTGCCAAAACATCACACGTTGTTTTTCTTCATTTTTACTAATCTCTTCTTGAACACGACGCTCGAGTGTCCTGTTTAACTCTTTGAGCTCTTTTGTTTTTACTTTTACCCTCATCTCAAGTGTTTTGTTGAGTTCTTGAAGCTGTGTATCTTTTTTAAAGAGTTCCTCTTTTAAAAGCACCTCTTTTGTGACATCGTAGCGAATTGCAATAAACTCAACAATATTATCATCCTCATCAAGTATGGGGGTTACTGTTGTATTGACATAAAATGTAGAACCGTTTTTTGCTTTGTTTTTCACAGTTGCTTTAAACGTTTGTTTGTTGAGTATTGTTTTCCAAAGCAGCTTAAATTTAGAAGCCGGAACATCAGGATGTCGCACTATGTTGTGGTTGGCACCGATGAGCTCCTCTTTGGAGTAGCCTGAAATTTTGCAAAACTCATCATTCACAAAAGTGATAATACCCTTAACATCTGTTCTTGAAACAATATTGCTCTTCTCAATCGCGTCTATATACTGTTGCAACATCCCAGACTCATTTAGCCCATAGGGTATAAAATCTCTTCATGCACACGATCACACGCCTGAAGTACTTCATCACTCAGCACAAGCTCCATTGCATCCAAAGAGGGTTCAAGCTGTTGCACACTTGTTGCACCTATGATGGTGGAAGCAACAAAGTCAAACTGCTTCGACCATGCCACAGCCATACTCACGGGATGCAGGTCAAAATCATTTGCAATTTTTAAATACTTCTGAGTGCTCA
>JALUKO010000198.1 GCA_027056525.1 Helicobacteraceae bacterium
TATATTTGCTATAATCACTTTAGAAACTCTCACTGTAAATGGAAATAATGAATCGTTCTAATTTTGCCCTGCTCGTTGCCGTATTGGTACATGTACTACTTTTATTATTATTTATAGTTTTGGGAAGTGTTCTTCCTCCGGTAGAGAAAAAAGAGCAAGTACAAGAAAAAAAGATAAAAATCTCTCTCAAAGAGATGCCAAAAAAACATAAAGAATCGGGAGTTACGAAAGAAAAAATCAAGCCAACACCTATCGCTCCACCTATGCCAAAAGGCTCTCAACTCAAAAAGATCATAAAAAAGCCACCGATCAAGTATAAACCAAAACCTCAGGCACAAAAACAAGAAACAAAGATAAACACACAGCCAAAACAAGCTCAGCAAAAGCCTCAGCCAAAAACAAAGCCTTTGCCTCCAAAACAAGAACAAATTAACTATGCAGAAACACTAAAAATAAAAAAAGACACTAACATCACAAAAAAAGTTGATTCGCTTTATGCTTTGTTGTCTCAAGATAAATCGAGCGAGGAAGAAAAGGCACAACAAAAGCAAAAAACTTTATATCAAAGCAGCATTAAACAAAACATTAAAGAACTTTACGGAGATGAGTTTGGCAAACTAACACCCGGACAACAGCAGTACATCCTTGACAATCAGGAGATTATGCGGCGGATCACACAAGAGGTGCTTACCCGTGTTGCACGCGTCAACATACCAAGAGATCTCAATGTTAACAGAACGAATGTCATTGAGTTTTACCTGCATCCAAACGGAGATATGAGTGATTTTAGATTTTTGAAAAAAAGTGGTTATTATATACTCGATGACACAACAAAAGAGACGATAGAATACGCTTACAGCCGTTATCCAAGACCTAAAGAAAAAACACTGATACGTTATAATGTTTTTTACAACCTTGCACGCTACTAAAGGAAAAAAATGAGACCCTCAATTTTAATTTTGCTAGCTTTTACTTTTATTTTTCTTGGTTGCTCTACTTCTTCACAGCAAGTGCCCATTGTGCACAAAATTCCAACACACTGCAAAGAGTTTTACGATATGAAAGCCGCGCAATGTATAGATGAAAAAACCTTTATTGAACGTGTCAAACCCTATAGAGTGCTCTTTTTTGGAGATCATCACAACAAACAGGACCTGCATAAAAAATTTGCACAGCTTTTAGAAGATTTGGCACATAGCGGCAGAAATATCTCTTTGGCAAATGAGTGGTTTACACCCAAAGACAATCAAGTGTTGCAAAACTACATACAACAACCAAACAATACAGATATAAGAAACACTACAAGCTGGAGGGAATCCAAAGGAAGAAACTTCTCCTCTTACAGCAATATCTACAAGGTGATACAACAAAATAATGGTATGCTCTACGGTATCAATATAGATAATGTATTTAGAAAGAAAATTTCACGAGGAAACAGAAATCTTTTTACACTTGAGCAGAAAAACTTTTACAACGCACTCGATCTCAATCTCTACCCACACAAAATGATGCTTGCCCCTTTTTTCAGTCATTGTCATTCAAATGCAAACGAAAGTGCTCAAATGTGTAAAAAGAGAATGTACAGAGTACAAGTAGCATGGGATACTTTTATGGCACAGCAAAGTGCAGTATTGGCAAAAGAGCTACTGCATAATGATAATGATTTATTCATCATTTTTGCCGGTTCTATGCATATGTTCTATGGACTTGGTATCAATGCAAGATTTGCACGATTAAACAATGAACCCTTTGTTAGTGTTCTTCCGGCTACGCACAATATTTCGCAAGCTCAAGTTGGTACGGCTGATTTTTTAATTTTTTATAACAACCATTAAACTGGCTCCAAAAATTTTCTTAGTACACTTAAAAATATTTGATCATCGATTGGCTTGCTCAAATAATCATCCATACCAGCTTGTAAAAACTTTTCTCTGTCACCTTTGAGGGCATTTGCCGTTACTGCTATGATAGGCGTTGCTATATTGAGCTGACGTATTTTTTTCGTAGCTTCCATACCATTCATAACCGGCATGTTTTCATCCATCAGTATAAGATCATAACTATTTTCTTGCACCATCTCTACTGCTTCAGAACCATTGTGAGCGATCTGTGTCTTTATACCTAACTCTTCGAGCATAATTTTTAAAAGCATCTGGTTTGTTTTATTGTCCTCTACGATTAAAACATTCGCATTGAAAAAAATCTCCTCTTTGGCATTTTCATTTTCAATATGTGTTGTTTGTGTATCTTCTAAAGGTTTCAAAGGTAAGCAAAATGAAAATATACTCCCCTCACCCTTTTTACTTTGTACCCTAATCTCACCACCCATCAACTCAACCAAAAGCTTCGATATAGAGAGACCAAGACCCGTACCTCCGAACTTTCTTGTAGTTGTAGCATCTGCTTGTGTAAAGGAGGTGAAGATTTTTTTCCAGATTCTCTTGTACGGTAACCAAGCATTTTTACTATAGCGTCATTACACTCAACAAATTGTTTGTCTTCTATAAGCAATATACCATCAAAAGATTTTTTAAAGAGAGTCTCAAACATCTCTTTTTGTGCTTGAAGTTGCTCAGTTTTTTCTCGCACTGCGTTTTGAAGTTCTTTTGAATGTATTGTATAACGCTGCTCACTTTTAACCTTCATTTTTTCATACCTTGTTAAAAGAAGAGCCAGCATTGCAGTTGAGACAAAAAATATTGTGAACTCAGATAAGCTAACATGCAGTATATCGGCAATATACAGACCAATAAAAACAAGAGACATCGCTAAAAACCAAATGACCCCCTCTTTAAGATCAAGTAAAAAGAACATCATATAGGTACAGATACTTATCCATACAAAACGGGTGTCAACCTCTGGAGAATAAATAATGAGTATCATTGAAGTCACTATTGCAAAAAAAATCAAAAAACGTGATATGTATAGAATCAAGTTCATGTTTTTATATAAAAGGAAATAACTTAGTACAATAAAACTAAAAAGTAAGCTATCAACACTGAATTGGATATAGTTGTGTTCAAGGAACCTAAATATAGAAAATAAAAGCAGCACAATACCCATGATGATCATCACGATATTAAGCGTGATCACTTTTTCTTTAATAAGGTGTTGTGTAGTATCGTAGTGGTGAGGGCTTAAAAAACACACTAAGCAGTTGTTTAACAGACATATAAAACCCTCTTTTTGTGATGATTATATCACTTTCTATTATATGTTGTCAATTTTATTTGAAATAAGTGAAAAAATATTATTTGAGCTATTCTTGCAAAAGCGATAATGCTCCTTTGTAGATTGGCTCATCAATAAATCCGTACTCCTCATCTACAAAGCCGGTTATACCCATCTCTTTGTGCATCTCAAACAACTTGACAATAACCTTTGCTCTTTTGATCTGCTCCTCTTCATCTATAAATATCTCATTCACTAAAGTAACCTGTTTTGGAGAAATACACCCTTTGGTATCAAACCCCATACTTTTTTCAAGCCACAACCACTCTTTAAATTCATCTAATTTTTGAAACTCCTGATACACAAAAGAAACCGGTTTGACATTCATAGCTTTACAGGTAATTAAAAAATGTGAAAGCATATAAAGCATGGTAGGATTATCTCTGTTTATAAGTGATTGGGGCAGCTTCATATCGGCAAAAAGATCAAGAATACCCAAATAGAATGTAGTAACGTTTTTATCAATATTAAAAGAAGCTAGGTTATGCCATGCAGAAGCTGTTTCTATGGAGAGATGCAACTCAATGCCCTCTTTTAAGAGTGCTAAAATATTTTTGACTTCTTGTATCTTTTTTATCTTTGGCACCCTGATAGCATCGGGCATAAACTGATTTAGGTACACTATTTCATCATATCCGCCTTCATCTAAGGCATTGACCCTCACTACAAGTTTTTTTGATGAACTTCTGAGTTGAGATAAAAAGATGGCACACAATACCAAAGCAAAAGGTTTTTCCTCTCTGCTGACACCATCTTCAAGATTTAACATGACACACTCTGCTTCTAATGTTTCAATTTTTCTCAGATGCTTGATGTTATTTGCTGAGAGCATTAAAACAGAGCGATAATCCTGCCTTTTGTTAATCTCCCTATAGGTAGGTTTTGCAAGTTTGTCCAATGCTTCTAAATCTCTGCTATCGTAGGCATCTTGAACCTTTTGTAAAAATTCCCCTGTCATTGCTGAACCTCTTCTTTATCCATACTTTGCAAGTAAAAATAAAGTGCCTGTATCTCTTTTTTGGTCAAAAAGTATCTTGGCATCCCCTTTTTTCTCATATTTAAAGCTTTATAAAATTTTGCAAAGTCAAGATTATTTATTTGCGGCCCTTGAAAACTTTTTTGCTCCTTTTTATGGATATATTTTGCAACAAGCCTCCCTTCCCCTTTTTCACCGTGGCAATGCTGACAACCGATACCTCTTGGGTTTTTATACAGTTGAGAGGAGTACTCCATTTGAGTGATGAAACTACTTTGAGCAGATACAAAAACGGGCAGAAGTAAAAAAAGTATATATTTCATTGTAAAGCGACCTTTTATCATTAAAACGGTATATTATCAAAAAAATAATTTATGAGGTTTAAATGCAGCTTCTTGATGGAAAAGCACTTTCGCAAAAAATTGAACAAACAGTATCCGCTGAGGTTAAAGAGTTAAAAGCGCAAACCGGTTTGGTTCCCGGTTTGGCAGTTATTTTAGTTGGTCAGGATCCGGCAAGTGCAGCGTATGTAAATATGAAGAAAAAAGCGTGTGACAGAGTTGGCTTTTACTCTGTGAGTCATGAGATGCCTGAGGATATCTCACAAGAAGCCATAGAAAATACAATCACTATGATGAATGACAACCAAAATATTGACGGTATTCTCATTCAGCTGCCTCTACCACCACAAATAGATACAACAAAAATCCTGGAGCTCGTTGATCCAAGTAAAGATGTGGATGGATTTCACCCCTACAATGTCGGTAGGCTCACAACAAATCTTGATGGTTTTGTACCGTGTACCCCACTAGGTGTTATGGAACTTTTAAAAGAGTACAACATCGACCCCAAAGGGAAAAACTGTGTTGTTGTCGGTGCTTCCAATATTGTAGGTAAGCCTATGGCAGCTTTATTGCTCAATGCAGATGCAACAGTAGAAATTTGCCACATATTTACAGATGATCTTAAAAAACACACACTCGATGCAGATATACTTTTAGTGGGCGTAGGCGTGATCAATCTGATTACAGAAGATATGGTCAAAGATGACGTTATTGTCATCGATATCGGTATAAACAGAGCCAAAAACGGCAAACTTGTCGGTGATGTGGATTTTGCAAATGTAAGCAAAAAATGCTCTTACATCACTCCCGTTCCCGGTGGTGTCGGTCCAATGACCATAGCAATGCTTTTAAGCAACACGCTCAAAGCAGCCAAAATCAACGCAAGTAAAAGAGTATAGATGAAAGATTTTTTAAAAAAAACCTATAAATTTTCAAACTCTTGGACCGGAACCATAATCATAGTTTTATTTATTATCTTTTTTGTAGCTCAAGCATTTAGGATCCCTTCTGGAAGTATGAAAGATTCTCTTCTTGTTGGAGATCATCTTTTTGCGAAAAAATTCGCATATGGCATCTCAATGCCACATATCCCTTTTATAGAGATGTCTATTATGCCTTGGAGTGATAAACTACGTCTTGTAGATGGAGATACTCCACAGCGCGGAGATATTGTTATATTCAGATACCCACACAATATTAAAATGCACTTTGTTAAACGCTGTGTAGCACTTCCGGGTGATGAACTGTTTGTTTTGAAAAAAGATCTTTATATTCACCACAAAGAGGGTGATGAGTGGATAAAAAAGAACTTCAAAGATCATGAGATCATAGAATTCGCAGGAAAACTTTGGGTCAAAAATCCCTATATGAAAGAGCATCCGGGTATCCATCATGATAAAAAAATAGTAAATAACGGCCGCTATCCTATGCCTATTTTTAACTTTGCTCCGGTGAAAGTGGAAGAAGGTCATTACTTTATGATGGGAGATAACCGTGACCACTCAAATGACAGCCGTTTTTGGGGAAGTGTTCCCTATGACAACATAGAAGGGACACCTTGGTTTGTTTATTTTAGTATCGATGAAAACTGGGAAATCAGATGGGACAGAGTTGGAAAAACTCCAAAAGATCTTGAAGAGGCTTACCATCTTGATCTTGCACGTCAAGAAAGACTCAAAGTAGATAAAGACGATCATGGACTCTATTGATTTACTAAAGATTGCAGCTGCAGTACTAGCCCTTGCCATAGCGATCATCGGACATGAAATCATGCACGGTTGGGTTGCTTATATGTATGGAGACAACACCGCAAAAAATGCCGGCAGACTTACCATAAATCCACTCTCTCACATAGACCTTGTCGGTACTATCATTGTACCTGCAGCCATGTACTTTTTACCAATGCTGCTTGGTGGAGATAGCGGATTTTTGTTTGGTTGGGCAAAGCCTGTTCCGATCAATATGGCTACAGTTGTCAGTCGTGGTGGCTACAACGCCGCAATGCAAGTGGATCTTGCAGGTATCGTTTACAACTTCACCATGGCAGCTTTTGCTTCTATAGCTCTTGTAGCTATGGCTCAACCCACAACGGCAGACAGTTTATGGTATATATTTTTATATATAGCTGTATATCAACTTCTTATCATCAACGTGGTACTTGGAGTCTTTAACCTTCTCCCTATTCCACAATTTGATGGGGCTCATTTTATCATGCACTTGGCTCTAAAGTACAACATACCTTCTATAGCCGAGTTCTTTTACAAGTATGAACGTTATGGGATCATTATTGTTTTGGTAGTACTTATGACACCGCTAAAAGACTACCTCTTATTTATGCCCGTTCAGAGTATTTTGGGCTTATTGTTATCATAAAAGACAAAGGAGAAAAGATGAAATTTTATATCGCTACGGATCATGCAGGAGTTGAGCTGAAGAACTGGACAGTTGAAACGCTTAAGGCAAAGGGGCATGAAGTGATCGACTTTGGTCCTTTCACTACAGACAGAGTTGATTATCCGGACTACGCGCATAAAGTTGCTACAGCGGTCCTAGAGGACACAAAATCGCAAGGTATTCTCATTTGTGGAAGCGGCATTGGGATGAGTATGGCAGCAAATCGACATGAGGGTATTCGTGCCGCACTTTGTCATGATGCCTACACAGCTACAGTTGCACGCGGACATAATGATGCCAATATTTTATGCTTTGGTGAACGCATAGTAGGCAAAGGTGTTGCCGAGTCTATTTTAGATGCGTGGCTGAGTGGCAGCTTTGAAGGTGGTCGTCACTGTTTACGAGTAGAAAAAATTGAGATTAAGAGTTCTTAAAAGGAAATAGCTATGTTTTGGGAATGGTCACTTTTAACGATTTTATCAATTATATCTGTATATCTTTTTGTAAAGATGTTTTACTTTAAAAGCATCACCAATAAAGAGCAAAGAAGCAATGACTTGATGAAGATGACGCTTCAAGAAGCTGAGATACTTATACGAAAGTATCAAATCCAGTTACAACGTGCACTTGGTAATGTTGATATACTCAGTGACGAGCTTACAAAACTCAGAAATGAACTCAAAGTTCTCAAACAAAGAAATGCAAAGCACAGACAGGAAACTGATCGTTTAAATGGCAAAATCAAAGCATTAGAGAGTCGTATAGACGCTCTACTTTAAGGAGATAAGATGAAACTCAGTTCAACTGAAAGAAAAATTATTGAAAATTCAATCCGCGATATAAAAGACTTTCCAAAACCGGGAATTATTTTTAAAGATATCAGTACTTTACTCAACAACAAAGAAGCGTATGGTGTTTTGATGAACCACTTATACCAAAGATACAAAGAGTACAACCTTGACTATATAGCAGGTATTGATGCCAGAGGCTTTATCTTTGGAGCGGCTCTTGCACAAATGCTCGGACTCGGATTTGTGCCCATAAGAAAAAAAGGGAAGCTTCCCTATACAACCATAAGTGAAAAATATGCACTGGAGTACGGTGTTGATGAGATCGAAGTACATATTGATGCTTTTAGTGAGAAAGAAAATGCCCGCGTGTTACTCATAGATGATCTTATCGCAACCGGCGGTACGGCAAATGCAGCAGCAAAACTTGTCAACCAGGCAGGAGCCAACTGTGTAGAAGCTTGTTTTATCATAGGTTTAAACTTCTTAGAAGGACAAAAAAATTTAAAAGAGACAACTGAGGTATACTCTTTGATCGAGGTAAATTAATGTATATTCCACAAGCATCACAATATGATCCGGATCAAAACGGACATTTTGGAATTTTTGGCGGGCGTTATGTTCCTGAAACACTCATGCCGGCACTTCTGAAACTCAAAGAGGAGTATGAACTTATCCGTTTTGACAAAGATTTTTGGCAAGAGGTGCACTACTACCTTAAAGACTATGTAGGTCGCCCAAGTCCACTTTACTTTGCACACAATATTTCAAATGAGCTCGGCGCAAAAGTGTACTTCAAACGTGAAGATCTTAACCATACGGGTGCACATAAAGTGAACAATGTCATCGCTCAGGGTCTTATGGCAAAAAGACTTGGCTATAAAAAGATCATAGCTGAAACAGGTGCCGGTCAACATGGTGTTGCCACAGCTACCATCTGTGCCCTTCTTGATCTTGAGTGTGAAATATTTATGGGTGCCAAAGATGTTGAACGCCAAGAGTTGAATGTTTTTCGTATGAAGCTTCTTGGAGCAAAGGTGAACTCAGTTGAGAGTGGCAGCCGCACACTCAAAGACGCTATGAACGAGGCTATCAGGCACTGGGTAACAAACGCAAGAGATACTTTTTATATCATTGGCACAGTTGCAGGTCCGCACCCCTACCCTATGATGGTAAGGGATTTTCAGGCTATTATTGGTTGGGAAGCACGCGCACAGATACTTGAAAAAGAGAACCGCTTGCCCGATCATGTTATAGCCTGTATCGGTGGTGGAAGTAATGCCATAGGGATGTTTCAACATTTCTTGGAAGATGAAAGTGTGGAATGTATAGGCATAGAAGCGGGTGGACTCGGCATAGAGACAAACAAACACGGATGCTCTTTAAAAAAGGGTCGTCCCGGTGTTCTACACGGACAAATGAGCTATACACTTCAGGATGAAGATGGACAGATTTTAGAAGCACACTCCATCAGTGCCGGACTTGACTACCCGGGTATCGGGCCTGAACACTCTTTTCACAATGACAACAAGTCGATCACCTATGACAACATAACCGATCAAGAAGCACTCGATGCCTTTGTATGGCTTTCTCGCAAAGAGGGAATTATCCCTGCTTTTGAGTCCTCCCATGCAGTTGCATATTTGAAAAAATTGCCAAATATCAAAGACAAACTTATCATAGTTAACCTCTCCGGTCGCGGTGACAAAGATATGATTCAGGCAAAAGATCTACTACATTTTGATAACTAAAGAGAGATATATATGAAACTAGAACTATTCAATAAACCAATTACAAATATACAAGCAGATATTACAGTAGAATTTTTAACTTCTGATGATCTTAAAGGGCACTCAGAAGTTAAAATGCTCAACAAAGCGGGC
>JALUKO010000199.1 GCA_027056525.1 Helicobacteraceae bacterium
AACAGTTGCTGCTCTTTTGAGGGGATTGTAACACCAAGAGGGATTATTGCAAAAGAGTATATAGAAAATTTTTTAAATAGTGCAAAACCTGAGTATGCAGATATAGGGATTCGGGTGCAAGATCGTAACGCCACGCTCTATGTAGCATATGCGGATCCTTTTTGGAAAGAAAACCCTTTTATGCGGGGGGACATTCTTTTACGTCTTGATAATCAGAAGATCAAAGATGCCGCTTCGTTTATGAAAAGTGTACTTTTTGCAAAACCCGGCACACTCCATACAGTGAAACTTCAAAGAGATCATCAGGTTTTGGAAGTAAGTGTGAAAAGTAAAAAAAGATATGGTGGAGGTTTTTTAAGCGATACCTTTTTAGAGCAAAAAGGGATCTATTTTGATGAAAATCTTGCTATCACAAAACTCTCTACGGGAGATGCGTATCATGGGCTAAAACTGGGCGATAAGCTTGTAAGCGTTAATGGTAAAAGTGTCAATAATCAACAAGAAATAATGAAAAATATGCCACATACGAATAAGTTTACAATCTTACTCTTTCAAAGAGATGATTTTCAGTTTTTTATACGTGTAAAGTAGGTAAAATTCCGCATGCAAAATTTTGAAAACTTTTTACTCAAGCATCTACCGACTTCTCAAAGTATCCATCCAACATATGAGCAGGCACTGCATAAAATGCTCAAAGCCGGCGGAAAAAGATTTCGTCCAGAGCTTTTGTTGGGTGTTGTAAACGCTTATAATCCACTTCTCAGAGACGCTGCCATGCATGCGGCATATGCTATAGAGCTTTTACATACCTACTCACTTATCCATGATGATCTTCCGGCAATGGATAATTCACCACTCCGTCGCGGAGAGCCGACACTTCATATCAGTTTTGATGAAGTTACAGCCATTTTAGTAGGTGATGCTCTTAACACCTATTCGTTTGAGGTGCTAAGTGAAGCGCCTTTTTCAGACTATACGAGAGTAAAACTTATTCACGAGTTGGCAAAAAACGGTGGGCTCAACGGTATGGTTTTGGGGCAGGCGATCGATTGTTATTTTGAGAACAGACCTTTGAGTGTTGAAGATATTAAAACACTCCACACAAACAAAACTGCCAAACTGATAGCGGCATCACTGAAGATGGGTGCGATCATTGTAGGCAAAGAAGAGCTTGGAGAAAAGTTGTATGATTTTGGTATCAAGCTTGGTGTTTTATTTCAGATTCAAGATGATATTTTGGATGTTACACAAAGTTCTCAAGAGGCTGGAAAGCTGACCAATAATGATGAAGATAAAAACTCTTTTGTAACGGTTTTGGGCTTGGAAGCATCTTTACAAGAAGCAAACCTTTTTGCAGAGGAACTTCTCAAAGAGATGGCAGGCTTTGATGAGGGCTTACAAGAGGAGCTCTCCTCTTTGTTGGTCAAATATATAAACAGACATAAATAAATTTAAGGAAAATAGATGAGTAACGATATGCGTCAAAAGATGGCAAACACGATAAGATTTTTAGCAGCAGATATGGTTCAGCAGGCAAACTCAGGTCACCCGGGTGCACCTATGGGACTTGCAGATATCGCTGTAGTTCTCAGTGAACACTTCAACCATAACCCTAAAAACCCTTCATGGTTAAACCGTGACCGTTTGGTGTTCTCAGGGGGACATGCGACAGGTCTTATCTACTCACTCTATTATCTCTGGGGATATGGTCTTGAGATAGATGATCTGAAAGCTTTTCGTCAGCTAGATTCAAAAACTCCCGGTCATCCGGAGTATGGACATACAAAAGGTATCGAGATTACGACAGGTCCGCTTGGTCAGGGAGTTGCCAATGCCGTAGGTTTTGCAATGGCTTCGCAATTTGTCGGTGCGCAGGTTAACTCTGAGACTGCAGAACTTATAGATCATAATGTGTACTGCTTATGTGGTGATGGTGACCTTGAAGAGGGTATAAGTTATGAAGCATGTTCTATTGCGGGGCATAACAAACTGAACAATCTTATTGTCATCTATGATTCTAACCGCATAACTATCGAGGGAAATACAGATCTCTCTATCTCAGAAGATATTCGAGCTAGATTTGAATCTCAAGAGTGGGAAGTTTTAGAGTGTAACGGGCATGATTATGATGAGATAGATGCAACGATTACTCAAGCAAAAAAAGCTGATCGACCTGTTTTGATCATAGCCAATACAATTATTGCAAAAGGGGCAGGACCACTAGAGGGTTCACACCACTCTCACGGCGCGCCGCTTGGTGAAGATGTGATCGCTGATGCAAAACGGGGTGCTGGATTTGATCCTGAGAAAAAGTTCTTTGTGCCTGAAGATGTTATGGCAAGATTTCGTTGCGCGGTTGAGAAGGGTGATCTTTTGGAGCGTGAGTGGATACACAGACAAAAGACACTGCCGCTTATGGAGCAAAACGAGGCTCTTATGGCACTGCAAAATCATGATTTTGATCGTATTGAGTGGCCTGTGTTTGACAAAGCAGAAGCAACACGCAGCACAAATGGTAAAGTAATGAATGCCATCGCAAAAGCACTGCCAAGCTTTGTAGGTGGTTCAGCCGACTTAAGCCCTTCAAACAAAACAAATCTCAATGATATGGGAGTCTTTCCTAAAGGGAGAAATATCTACTTTGGTATTCGTGAACATGCCATGGCTTCTATAGTAAACGCTATGGCTCTTTATGGTCCATTGCTTCCGTTTTCTGCAACTTTCTTTGTGTTTTCAGATTACCTCAAGCCGGCTGCTCGTATTGCGGCACTGAGTGGAATTCAAAATTTTTATATCTGGACACACGATTCTATAGGTGTAGGTGAAGATGGACCGACCCATCAACCCATAGAGCATCTTTCACAGTTTCGTGCCTTGCCAAACTTTTATGTATGGCGCCCCGCAGACGGTGCAGAAAATGTAGAAGCATGGAAAGTGGCACTGAGTATGAAAAGATCACCTTCTGCTTTTGTATGTTCTCGTCAAAATCTCTCAGTACTTCCAAAAGCTTTCAAAGGTGAAGCGGCGAGAGGGGG
>JALUKO010000200.1 GCA_027056525.1 Helicobacteraceae bacterium
TGACCTTGAGCTCTTTGGCTATTGTTTGGATCTCTTGTGTTGTGATGTAGTTGTATGTTTGTGACTCCTTGTTCCCGTGAAGAACATTAAACACAAAACCATACTTACAGCTTTGAAAACATTTGGATATAAAAAGGTGTGTCTCAAAGCTCTTAAGTACATTCATGGCACCGCTACAGACATAAAAGTCAGCGTTTGGAAGCTCCTCTTTGCATATATCAAGATTGTAGATCTCACCTTGGGTTTGTTGTTTGGCGATGGTGCACATCTGCTCAAGAATGTCTATACCTATATAGTCTTTTGGAAGCGTAGTATTTTTTTTCATATAAAGATACAAGTCACCAAAACCGCACCCGGCATCTGCCAGAGTATACTGTGTCAAATCTTTTGGAAGCATGCTTAAAAGCACTTCAAAACGGAGCTCCTGAGAGTTTTGTGAGAGCCAGTTTACACCTCTTGGGGTTATGCCGTATTGGCTGATTGCTGAGGTGTAAAATATTTCGTTGTCAATTTTTGGCATAGCTCCCCTTTTTATGTGAAACATATTATATAATACACTTGTTAATGAGGAGTGCTTATGAGAGTAGCTGTTGTCGGACTTGGTGGTGTTGGTGGGTATATAGGTGCTTCTTTGGCGAAAACTTCCTATGATGTTGTGGGGTTTGCCCGCGGGGAACACCTCCTAAGGATACAAAAAAATGGACTCAAGATCATAGAAGATACCAAAGAGTGGAGTGTAGAGCTACAGGTTCAAGAGCTCAGTGAGGCACAGGGGTATTTTGATCTGGTGCTGTTTTGTGTCAAAAGCTATGATATAGCGGAGTCCTATAGGGCTCTTGAGCCCTACATAGATGAAAAAACTATACTTCTGAGCTTCTCAAACGGTGTCTCAAATGCACAACTGCTCAGGCATTTAAGTAAAAGTATAGTGCTTGATGGCTGTGTGTACATACTCTCGCATATCCAAACGGCAGGTGTTATACGTAAAAAGGGTAAGGTTTTTGCTGCAGTCTTTGGTGGTGATGCTTGTGCAACTACGGTTGTCAAAACAGTGTTTGAGAGTGCTGAATTACGGGTGAAAACGCCTAAAGATATAGAAAAAGCACTATGGAAGAAGTATATCTTTATATCAGCTTTTGCAACGCTAACAAGCTACTATGACAAGAGTATAGGGTATGTTTTAAAGCATCATTATGATGAGGTGCAAAAAACGCTCAAAGAGATAGCCCGTGTTGCAAAAGCCAAAGAGATCGATATAGAGGAGGAGGTGGAAAAATCTTTAGATGTTGCCAAAGGTCTTCCCTATGATGCTTCCACCTCTATGCATCTTGATTTTCAAAACAAGCGTCAAACAGAGCTTGAGAGTTTGAGCGCTTATATTGTGCAAGAAGCAAGAGCTTATGGAGTCGAGGTTCCATACATGGGTAAGATGTATGAAAAGCTATCCCTGAACTAACTCAACTTCTATGCGGCGGTTTTTTGCACGACCCTCTTTGGTAGCATTGCTGGCAACCGGACGCGCTTCCCCTCTGCCAACGGCTACAAGGCGTTCAGGGTCTATACCGTAGCGGATAAGTACCTCTCTGACACTGTTTGCTCTGTTCTGCGAAAGTATTTGATTATGTTGTGCATCACCCATAGAATCTGTATAGCCGTAAATAACCACCTTATAGCCTTTGTTTTGTCGTAAAAAGAGTGCAAAAGACTGTAGATCATTGATGACATCAGTGGTGATATCGTACTTATTACTTCCAAAATGGACACTTAACGTCGCTGTTTGAGGACATCCGTAGCCATCGACCGTGAACCCCTCAAGTGTGTTTGGACATTTATCCTGCGAATCAACAACCCCGTCATCATCGCTGTCCACTTCACAACCTCTATAGTCAACGACAAGCCCTTTTTGTGTATTTGGACATTCATCTTTTTCATCGGCAACACCATCGTGGTCATTATCATGTTTGATAAGACAACCGTATTTGTCCACCTCTTGGTTTATCTGGGTATTTGGGCATCTGTCCTGTGCGTCGGCAATACCGTCGTTATCGCTGTCAAGCACCTTTACAACTATTGGAAGTGTGACCTCGGGAGGTGCTTCCTCCACAGCTATAGGTTTGATGAGAGGATATTCACTCTCTTTAGCACTTATATTTACATCT
Organism: Helicobacteraceae bacterium; assembly: GCA_027056525.1. Classification (GTDB taxonomy): domain Bacteria; phylum Campylobacterota; class Campylobacteria; order Campylobacterales; family Sulfurimonadaceae; genus Sulfurimonas. Next base: position 2,160 of record JALUKO010000200.1, read on the forward strand.
TCAGAAGCAAAAACATTGAGAAGGGAACAACCGAGCGTAAGGAGTACAGCAAAAACTTTCATATCTTTTCCTAGTATAGGTTTCTTTTATAATTGTGTTGTGATTATTATAGTATAAAATCACTTTTTTCTATAAAAAACACTTAACATTTGTCTCTAAAAAGTTTTATTTTGAGAAGTACAAGGCTATTTGGTAATAATTTTAGAAAAATTAGGAAGCTTTGATGAAAAAAGAAAGAATTGTTTTAGGTGGTGGCTGTTTTTGGTGTGTAGAAGCAGTCTATAGAAATGTCAAAGGTGTTGTAAGTGCAGTGAGCGGTTATGCGGGAGGAGGGCGTCCAAACCCGAGCTATGAGCAGGTATGTACAGGTGTAAGCGGTCATGCAGAGATCGTAGATATCACTTACGATGCAGATATTATCTCGCTTGCAGAGATTTTAGATATCTTTTTTGTTATCCATGATCCAACGACCCTGAACCAGCAAGGTGCCGACAAGGGAACTCAGTACCGCTCTGTGATCTATTATGAGCATGATACACAAAAAAATGTGATAGAGCAGAGTATAGAAAAAGCGCAACAAAACTATGCAGACACAATAGTTACAGAAGTAAGTCCACTTCCAGAAGTGTACCCGGCAGAGGCGTATCATCAAAACTATTATAATCTTAATGCTTCACAGGGCTACTGTCAAGTGGTGATCGCACCAAAACTTCAAAAATTTATGTTGAATTTTCCGGACAAAGTAGAATAGTTTTAAAAGTTTTTATTACACTTTTATGCTAAAATACCTCAATTATATAAGGAGAAGTTATGGAGCATGTGTATAATTTGGCTATTATCGGGGCGGGGCCGGCAGGTATTGCTACCGCTGTAGAAGGCTATTTGCAAGGTATAAGAGATATCGTTTTACTCGAAAAGGATCAAAACCATAACTCGACCATAAGAAAATACTATAAAGACAACAAGAGAGTGGACAAGGACTGGAAAGGTCAAAAAGTTGAGCTTGACGGGCGTATTTATTTTGTTGATGGAACAAAAGAGACAACACTTGATTTCTTTGATGAGATCCTTGCACACCATTCGGTTGAACTGCAAACACATGTTGAGGTGCAGGGAATTGAAAAAAAAGAGGATCACTTTGAAGTCTTCATGGCGGGCAAAAGTATCAAGGCTAAACATGTGGTGGTTACGATTGGTCGTATGGGCAAGCCAAACAAGCCTAGCTACAAGATACCATCAGGTATCAAAAAGAAGATAGGCTATACCCTTGATGGATGCAGTGAGGGAGAGAAGATCTTAGTTGTCGGCGGTGGTGACAGTGCTGTGGAGTATGCTGTGGATCTGGCTGAGAAAAATGAGGTGGCAATTTGCTACAGAAGAGAGACCTTTCGACGTGCCAATCCTACAAACCAGACCAATATAGCCAATGCTATAATGCACAAGGAAGTGCGTCCTATCTTGGGGGTCAACATAGATGGTCTTGAAGATGTTGATGGCAGGGTAAAAGTGCTCTTTAGTGAAATTGAACCGGAAATATTTGACAGAGTGATCTATGCAATCGGAGGTACGACACCAAGTGCGTTCTTAGCGAGTTCGGGCATAGAGGAAGTTGATGGAAAACCCGTTCATGATGAAAACTACGAAACCAATGTCAAAGGGCTTTTTGTAGCGGGCGATATCACTCAGGAGAGTGGCGGGAGTATCGCTCTTGGACTGAACCACGGTTATGCGATAGCGTGTTATATACAGGGTGAATGTTTGGTGGAAAAAGACTAGTTTTTTAAAATTGCCGGATCTTTTTCACTTATAATGCCCTCGGGCGTTTTAAGTACTACCTCTACCTCGCAACTGAGATATTCAGAAGTGCAAAGAGGTTCCTTGGTTTCATCTTCAAAAGCTGCTTTTTTTGCGTTGCAGATGATATCTTCAAGTAAACTTTTGTGGGCTTGAGCAGATGTGTATGTGCCCCGAAGTTCGTTATCGATGTAGAGATTTACTGTCGTTGCAATTTTTTCGTTGAGTAAGGGGTGTTCTTGTAGGAGTGATGCTTTGTCTATGGTTCTTTGAGCTTGAAAAACCTCCTGGATGGAGTCACGGGCAAGTTGCAGCAAAACAGATCTGGACACATCAACCCCTTTTTCTTTTTCACATTATATCACGTTTTTATCTCTTTGGATTCTACTTTTTGATTGTTGATAAGTTTAATAACTATCATCACTGAGATAACCTGGAAGAGTGCCGCTAGGATAAATGCATAATAGTGAAGTGTATCGATAGAGTTAGCATGGTATGCCAAGGTCGCCATTGCAATAAGAAGTGTCAGAGGCATAGAGTGTGAAAGCCCCATTAAGATAGCATCTCTGAGTCCAAGTGCTTTGATGAAGACAAGTGATGCCAGCACTCTCATGATGACCATTACAAAAGCGATCATAACAGCTTTGCTGATAAGTCCATCTATGCTCAGGGCTTCGAGGTTAAAGGAACTTCCGATATGGATAAAGAAGATAGGGATCAAAAAACCAAAACCATAAGAGGCGAGTTTCTCCGGAAGTTCATGTTTGTGCTCAAAAAATGTAGGTATAAATATCCCTGCCAAAAATGCACCAAAAGCAAGTTCGAGATCCAGATAGAGCATAGCGCCTACAAGCAAAAAGAAGATACCCATGGAGAGTCTGATATCTTGCTCTTTATTGTCATTATGGGGCATAAGTGCGGTTGACACCTTTGGAAACCACCAAAACAGAAGCTGCATGGTTCTAAAGACAATATACATAAAGATCAAAAAGAGTACCAAGGCGCTGAGTGTTTTCATAAGACCCATTCCAAAACCTGAATGAAGCGCGGCAGAGGTGATGGTTAATATGGCGATACTCACAACCTCACCGATCCCTCCGGCAGTCATGGAAAGCGCAAGCCACGGTGTTTTACCATACTCTTTTGAAAGTGTTGCCACAAGGCCGACCGAGATAAGCGGCAGAAGTACCATAAAGATCTTTCCAAGGTCAAAATAAAGAGCAAAAGCGATAGAGAAAACATACAGGATAATAATATAAAGAATAATTCTCTTCATGAGTGTTGCCGGTGTTTTGAGTACTTTTTTCAAGTCAACCTCTGTTCCGGCTATGAACATCAAGTATAAAAACCCGAGTTCGGCAACTATTTCAAAAAGATGTTCATCGTGTAAAAAACCGATATAACCAAAAATGGAACCTAAAATGATCTCAATAGGGGTCGTTGGAAGTTTGAAAATCTTTGCAAAAAACGGCGAAAAAATAATGATAAGTGAGATCGTAGAGATTAGTAGAACATTATCACCCATCATTTTTCCTTTGCAAGTATCTTTTTAGCTAACAGAAGTTGCGACTTCCAAATCCAGTGCTTTGAGCATCTCAAGATCTTTACTCATAACTCTACCACTCGTTGTTAAATAGTTTCCTATAACGATAGAATTTGCTCCATAAGAGAAGATCTCATTTTGACGTTTTCCAAACATAAGTTCACGCCCTCCCGCTACCATAATTCGTTGTGCATCAGGGATCATCTCACGTGTAAGTGTGATAAGGGAGAAAGCCTCATCAATGCTCAGGTTGTTGGGCTCCAGCTCCAGCGCTTCGTTATGGTGGTAAAAGTTTATGGGTACGGAGGTGGGTTTGAGTGTGTTGAGTGCTTCAAGCATCGAGACTCTATCTTCTTGTGTTTCACCAAGTCCAAAAATACCGCCACTTATAAGCACGAGTCCGGCTTCATTGACATTTTGGCATGTTGCATAACGTTCATCCCATGAGTGGGTCGTACAGATGTGAGGGTAGAACTCTTTGGAAGTCTCAAGGTTATGGTTGTATGCTTTGATGCCAGCTTCTTTAAGTGTCAGAAGCTGCTCAAGTGTTGCCGTTCCGTTACAGGCTATGAGTCTAAGCTCTGGAACCTCTTGTGTAACTTTTTTTGCAACATTGCAAACAAACTCAAGTGTTTTGTCGTTGAGCCCTTTGTCCGCTGTGACCAGACAAAAACCGAGTGCTCCGCCATCCCTTGCTGTTGCGGCCTCTTGTAGGATGAGATCTATATCTTTGTGTTTGTAACGCTCTATATCCGCTTTGTAGCGTACACTTTGGGAACAAAACTTACAGTCCTCGTTACATGTGCCGCTGTTGATATTGCAGATGGAGCAGAGAAAGATTTTTTCATTTTTCATTTTTGGATCCTCTCGTATGAAAAGTGTTGGCTTTTGTACTTTTTGCTTTTGTTTTTTCTTGTATAGTAACTTAGCGAAAAATGAGTGTCACTGACTTCCAGAAGTACACATTCAGAAAGAGGTTTGCTTCTTGCGCAGATCTCACCAGGATTTAAAAAAAGTGTTCCGTTTTTATAGTCACATTCAAATTCATGAGTATGCCCAAAAATCACTACATCAGCATCAGGTGCCATATAATAGGGCAGGTGCATAAGCTTGAAGCGGGTGTTGGCAAGTTTGAAGTAATGAGGCTCCTGCACAAGGTTGTACTGCCTGTGGTAGTAGCCTAAATGGGCATCGTTATTGCCATAAACGGCAATATATCTCAACCCACAGTTTTTGAGAAGTTCAAGGGTTTCAACCTCTACAATGTCGCCTGCATGAATAATAAACTCTGCACCGTTTGCTATAAGCATGTTCAGTGCATCATGGGTTTTTTTGACTTTGGTATGTGTGTCTGAAATGATCCCTATTTTCATAAAAGCTATTCTCCTCTTGGAGTTCTTGCCTTACATTTGACACATTCATATACTTCTTTGTTTCTGTAGGTTCTCTCGGCTAAAACACCGTTGCAATCTTCTTCTTTACATTTGATGGTAGTTGGTTCAAACTTGGAGATAAACTTACACTCAGGGTAGTTCTCACAACCCCAAAATGCCCCTCTGCGGGATTGTTTATAAACAAGTTTCCCTCCACACTCGGGACAAGGTGTTTGAGAAGTTTTTGTTTCACTCTCAAGGCTTTTCGTATTTTTACAATCAGGGTAACCGCTACACGCTAAAAATTTACCGTTACGCCCATTTTTAACGATCATCTCCTTGCCGCATTTGTCACACTTCTCATCTGAGACCTCTTGTTTTACCTCTACTGCATTACCCTCTTCATCGATCTGCTCTGTGTACTTACACTTAGGAAAACCGCTACAAGCGATGAAGTTCCCGTATCTTCCAGAACGCAGTAAAAGCTCTTCACCACATTTTGGGCAAGCTCTTCCAAGGGGTTTGGCAAGTTTGAGTGAAACGATTTTTTCTTTACCCTCTTCGATCTGTTTCATAAACGGGAAATAAAAATCACTCAGAAGCTTCTGCCAGTCATTTTTCCCTTCTGCCACTTCATCGAGCTTCTCTTCCATATTTGCCGTAAAAGAGACATCAACAATGTTTGCAAAGTTTTTTTCCAAAATATCAGTTACTGTAAATGCCATCTCTGTAGGGATGATCTGTTTCTTCTCTATGGTCACATAGGTACGTCCACTGAGTGTTGCGATGGTCGGTGCATAGGTAGATGGACGACCGATCCCTTCTGATTCTAGTTTTTTGATAAGGGAGGCTTCTGAGTAGCGAGCCGGTGGCTCTGTAAAGTGTTGCTCCGCTTTTACAGACTGTATCTGTGCTTTTTGACCCTCTTTGAGTATAGGAAGCAGTTTGTCTTTGTCTTCTGTTCCTGTAAGCGCATAAAAACCGTCAAATATCAGTTTTCTGCCACTTGCTCTGTATTCGTTTTCATTACCGCTGAAAGTGATACTTTGTTGTTCAAAAATAGCATCGTTCATCTGACAAGACATAAAACGCTCATAAATAAGACGGTAGAGTTTGATCTCATCTGCTTTTAAAAACGATTGGGCAACTTCTGGAGTAAAACTTAGCATAGTGGGGCGAATAGCTTCGTGCGCTTCTTGTGCCCCTTTTGCTTTTTTATTGTATGTTTTTGCTTTTGCCGGTAAATACTTTTCACCAAATCGTGTTTTTATCTCTTCTCTGACCGCTTCAACAGCCTCTTTTGCTAGGTTAAGTGAGTCTGTTCTCATATATGTTATAACCCCCGATGTGCCATCTGGAGTTTTTACACCTTCATATAGGGATTGTGCTACCATCATTGTTTTTTTCGGAGTAAAGCCGAGTTTGCTAGATGCCGTTTGTTGCAGAGTTGATGTCATAAATGGTGGAGGGGTTGAGCTTTTTCTCTGTTTTGTTTCTATTTTTGAAATAACAAAACTATCAGACTCTACACTCTGTACTATACCCTTTGCCTGTGCCTCATTAGCGATGGAGAGTTTGGAAAGTTTCTCTCCCTTATGCTTTGTAAGTGTTGCATCTATGTCTTTTTTAAAAACGCTGTCTATGCTCCAGTACTCCTGTGGAACAAATGCTCTGATCTCTCTTTCCCGATCTACTACAAGTTTTAGAGTAGATGACTGAACACGTCCGCCTGAGAGTCCTTTTTGAATCTTTGAACTTAAAAGAGGGGAAAGCTTATAGCCTACAACACGGTCAAGTATGCGTCTGGCTTGTTGGGCATTTACCATGTCCATATCTATTGTACGTGCTTCTTCAAGTGCGTGCTTGATCGCTGTTTTTGTGATCTCATGAAAAACAATACGTGGAAGTTCCTGAGGGTCTTTTTTTATAGCATGGGCAATATGCCAACCGATAGCTTCACCTTCGCGGTCCTCATCGGTCGCGATATAGATCGTTTGTGCTTTTTTTGCTTTTTCTTTGATCTCTTTTACTGTGGGAGCATTCTCTTTTGCAACACTGTATGTAGGTATGAGATGGTGAGTTTGTTCATCAACACTAATCCCAAAGCGTGATTTTGGTAGATCTCGTATGTGCCCTTTAGAAGCAATAACTTCATATCCTTTACCTAAAAAGTTTTTAATAGTCCTTGCTTTAGCGGGTGATTCGACGATAATTAAGTTCAAATAGTCTTCCTATATATAGTAGTATAGTTTTTTTAGTTTCGCAAGTGTAGCAAAAAAAGATAAAAAGATAAAATATAAAAAAGTTACAAAATTTTCTAAAGTTATTTTTTTTCTTACCGATCTAGTTAACATCAAGGCAAGGAAGCCAAGATAAAAAAACTTAAAAAGAGCGAAAGGCTCTTCCATAGAAAAGGATTTATTATGGGATTTAGAATTAATACAAACGTTGGTGCGATGAATGCGCACATGTACTCAAGTCAAAATAATGTTGCTTTAGACAAAAGTTTAGCTTCACTTTCGTCAGGTCTTCGTATCAATAAAGCTGCGGATGATTCAGCAGGTCTTGCAATAGCTAACAAACTCTCAGCTCAGTCAAACGGTCTTGGTCAGGCTATAAGAAATGCAAATGACGGTATCGGTCTTGTTC
>JALUKO010000201.1 GCA_027056525.1 Helicobacteraceae bacterium
ATAAAGCACTTTTCCCGATGGTACAACCAAAGAGGAAGTTTTGAGATGAACATCTTGATCATCGAAAAAAATATGTGCTTTAAACGACTTGAGAATCTTGCTTTTTTCTATCCCACCAAGAAAAAAAGCTTCATCAACATAAACACCCCAGTGTCTAAGTGTTTTAATAACTCTTATATCTGAAGGGCTGTTTCTTGCAGTAACTAAAGCGATACGTACAGGTGAATACTCCATTTTCATAGGAAGTCTCTCTTGTAGTCGCGCCAGTTTTTTTAAAAATGAGGCAAATGGACCCTCATTCATCGGTATATCCTGAGATTTATGCTCATTTTCATGAAAGGCATCAATACCACTCTCTTTGTAAACAAGCTCACTGCTCTCATCGAACAAAACAGCATCCCCGTCAAACGCGATTCTGACCTGTTCATCATCAGCCTCACAACGGTACTCCGGTGGGGTAGAGAGTACTGCAGATGCACATACTCCGGAGTCTATCACCTTTTGTGCATCTTCTTCATTTGTTGTTAAAAACAGATCGACATTAAATGCATCGAGATAATCAGCACTCGACTCACCGGCAGTAAATGCTGAGCGAGTGATATTGAGTTTGAGTGAGCGTATGGTGTGCAAAACTCTCAGACCCGTATCGGGTGAGTTTCTTGACATGATGACAACTTCAACAAGAGGTTCTTCATCTTTACTTTGGTAGCGGTTGAGTCCAAGTAGCGCTTTGATAAGTGGAAAAGCGATCCCCTCTTTAAGAAGGACATTCTCATGCTCAAGCATATACTCTCTGTATTTTTGTATGGCATCGTTAGGATTTTTTTCATATTCACTACGAAAAAGAGCGTCAGCTTCTGATAGGTCAAAGAGTGCAGTCGCTGAGATGCCTATCACAAGAGTGTTTTGTAAGTTAAATGCCAAAATAAATCCTTTTGTATATGTAATTATAGTAGAATAGATTTAATCAAAAGAAGAGGAAAGTAAATGGCGTATTATGTGTATATGTTAGAGTGCTGTGACAACACGCTTTATACGGGTATAGCCAAAGATGTCCATAAACGCCTCAAAGAGCATAATACTTCTGAAAAAGCAGCAAAATATACACGTGCAAGAAGACCACTTAAACTGGTCTATACTCAAGAGTTGCCAACGAGAAGTGAGGCACTTAAACGTGAATATGCGATTAAAAAATTAAAAAGAGAAGAGAAATTGAGGTTGATACATAATGAAACTTTTTGTTGATGGAGATGCATTTCCAAACTTACTTAAGCCGATTTTACTGCGTGCTATTGAGAGGTTGGGTTTGCAAACGTATGTGGTTGCAAATAAGCGTGTGAGTATAGGCAAATCAGAACATATCAGTTATATTGTTGTAGAAGCGGGTGCTGATGAAGCAGATCATAAGATAGTTGAGATGGTGCAAGAGGGTGACCTTGTGATCACGGCAGATATCCCTTTGGCTGATAGACTCATAAGTAAGAGTGCCCATGCCATCGATCATAGAGGTGAGCTTTACAGCGTGGACAACATCAAGCAGTATTTGGCGATGAGAAATTTAATGGAGTCTATAAGGGAGAGTGGAGAGATGACAAGAGGACCTGCTCCTTTTTCTCAAAAAGATGCACATGAGTTTGCCAATCAGCTTCATAAGTTTTTAACAAAGTACGCTTAGGGGAGTCTCCAGTAAAGTACTTCTTGTGATCTGTCTGCACTGAAAAGCTCTTTTTCATTGATAAATTTTATCTGGTTGATGATAGCTTTATGACCAACAAGACGATGTGACTTTCGTTTTGTTTTTGTGTTGAAGAGTTGTAGATGATTCTCCTCACCGCTGGAGTAGACAGCGGTTTTTCCACTGGGACTTATCCCTACACAGTAGACCAAAAAATCACTTTTTATATGGTACGCTTTTTTTCCTTTTTGGTACACTCCGACACGTCTGTCCTGGCCTGCTGTGATGATGATCCCGTTACTGTAAGCTACATGGTAAACATTATCGACATTCTCAGAAGCATAGGTTTGCTCTACGGTAGAGCTTTGTATATCTATAAGTTTGATCTCTCCACTTTCATCTGAGAAGATCATTTTTGTTTTGTCGTGGTTGAGCGCTATGTCACCCAAAGTACTTTGAGATATATGTGTTTTATATAACTGGTAGTTCTCTTTTGTATCATGTAAAATAATCTCAGATCCAAACGTTGCATAGATGAGATGTTCATCATCAACAAAACGGGCTTCTTTTATGGTGAGTTTTGCTCTTTCATCAACTATCTGTTGTAAAGAGTTACTCTTATATATCCAAACATTACGAAAAGCATCTCTGCCTATACTTACGATGAGTGTTTTGTTGTTATATCTGTCAACACTGAGTACTCTTGCGGGGACAAGATCATCCATCGCGGTTGTCACTGGTGGAAGAATGATCTGCTGTATGATCTTTTGGGTGTGAAGGTCAAAAATATCAACAGTTCCAATATCTGTAGCAACGTAGAGCCTGTTCTTGTCAATAACAAAGTCACTCACAAGTCCAATAGCTTTAAATGTCAAAGAGGGTGTTATATCTTTAGCGGTTGCAAGTGATAAAAAAAATGTAACAAAAACAAAAAAAAATTTCAAAAAAGATCCTAAAGTATGATAGTGAAATTGTATAGAAGCAAACTTAAATTCTATATGATATACTCTTTGTATAATAGTACTAAAGATTAACTTGGGATGGTGTCATGAAAAAAGAGGTAGTTATTGTTGGTGGTGGTTATGGAGGACTCCGAGCTATCGAGTTTCTCGCCAAAGATGAAGAGATCAACATAACATTGATAGATCAAAACCCTTACCATTACCTGCAAACAGAAGCGTATGGATATATTGCCGGACGATTCGATATACATGATATAGCAGTAGATCTGCAAAAATGGTGTGAGGGCTTTAAGCGAGGCGTAAAGTTTTTGTGTGAGAAAGTCAGTGCAGTAGATGAGAAGGAACAAAAAGTATATATTGGTGAGCAGGTGATAT
>JALUKO010000202.1 GCA_027056525.1 Helicobacteraceae bacterium
GTCAATGAATACCTTCTTTATTGAATTTCGTGATCCTCTTTTTTCTATTATTATCTTTTTTGCACTGATCTTCGTTATAACTTTTTTTTCTTATTGGTGGGGACGCTATAAGAGACAAGAGGATTACAGACATCTCGATAAATTTTTGCGACAGTTTCGTACACTTCCTTCCCAAAATGAGCTTAAAGTACTTATAGCCAAGGGGGAGCTTTCTGAAAAGTCATGGTTACTTTTGGCAAGTTCATACTTTAAAAACGGTGATTATGAAAAATGTATAGAGATATACAATGAACTGCTAAAACTCGGTAATAAATCAAACTACAGAGACACGATGTTTTTGCTTGGAAAGACCTATTTTAAAGCGGGTTTTTTGGAGCGTGCAAAACAGATATTTTTAGAGATACTGAAAAACAATCCTCGTACACCTCAGGCTTTGCACTATTTGCTTTTGGTCTATGAATATATGAGAGATTATAAATCGGCTTTGGAAGTTTTAGAACCTCTTGATGAACTTGACAAGGATATAAGTAAAGACAGTATCTATTTAAAAGCATTGGCACTTCTCAACGACACAAACCTAAGTGTTGAAGAGAAAGCGCAAAGGCTTTTAAAGATCTATAACAAAACCGGACAGCTTACATACCTTGTGTTTGAGTTTTTGTTTCGGATCGATCCAAAACTTGCATGGCAGAATTTTGACAGTTCAAAAAGTGAATTCTTAGCCGATATTTTGTGGCATGTGGACAAAAAAGATTTGGATTTAGATATAATTTTACAAAATGGCTATCTCAGAGAGCTTTACAGTGCCCGTGGTGATATCTCAAAGGCCATTGAGAGTTCGGTGTTTGAGTTTGACATACTGATAAATCTCAACTCGAGTGTCAATGCTACGTTGAGCTTTGAATATATATGTGACAACTGTAAGCAGGTGTTTCCGTTTTCGTTCAATCGTTGCAGCCATTGTCACTCTATTGATACATCTAGAGTAGAATTTATTTTGTGTAAAGATTACCATAGGGATTTTAGTGAAGAAAATAACTCTTTTCAGTGATGGAAGTGCACTCGGCAATCCGGGCCCTGGTGGTTATGGAACAATTTTGCGTTATGGCGATAAAGAGAAGATTATCTCGGGTAAAGAAGAGCATACCACAAACAATAGGATGGAACTTTTAGCGGTCATAGAAGGGCTCAGAGCATTAAAAGAGCCGTGTGAAGTAGATGTGGTATCAGACTCTTCATACGTGATCAAAGGGATGAATGAATGGCTGCAAAACTGGATCAAAAGAGGCTTTAAAAAAGTAAAAAATCCAGACCTGTGGCAAGAGTATATGAAAGTTTCTCAGGGGCATAAAATAAACGGTATCTGGGTGAGAGGCCATAACGGACATGAAGAGAATGAAAGGTGTGATCAGATCGCAAGAGATGAAGCACAAAAAGCAAAAGATCTGCTTCAAGCACACAAGAGGGAACAATGAGTAGTAAAGATATAGAAGTTTTAGAAGATGTACTTGAGTACAGGTTTAAAGATAAAAAGCTTCTTGTAGAAGCTTTGACACATAAAAGTTTTAAGCAGTCCTATGACAATGAAAGACTGGAGTTTTTGGGCGATGCGGTACTCGACTTGATCGTCGGTGAATATCTTTTTTTCAAGTTTAAGAGCTCTGATGAGGGTAAGCTCTCAAAGATCAGAGCCTCATTGGTTAATGAAGATGGTTTTGACAAGTTGGCTCGAAGTATAGATCTGGGTGATTATATCTATCTCTCAAACGCAGAAGAGAACAATGGAGGAAGAGACAAACCTTCACTTCTTTCTAATGCTTTTGAAGCGGTGATTGGTGCCATCTATTTGGAAGCAGGTTTACAAACCGTTAAAGAGATAGCGATTAAACTTCTGGAAAAAAACTATAAAGATATCTCTCTTGATTCTCTTTTTAGAGATTTTAAAACGACTCTCCAAGAGCTCACACAGGCACGTTTTGGACTCACTCCTGAGTACAAGGTGATAGCAAGCCGTGGACCTGATCACAAAAAAGAGTTTGAAATAGCTGTGATCATAGAGGAGAAAGAGTATGCCAGAGCTGTTGGAAAAAGCAAAAAAATAGCGCAGCAAGAGGCTGCAAAACAGGCATTAGAACAATTAAAGAAGGATAAATAGGTGAACAGTTTCGGTCAAAAACTCAGGTTTAGTACTTTTGGTGAATCCCACGGAACAGCCATAGGGTGTTTGCTCGATGGAGTTCCTGCGGGATTGGAGATAGATGAGGGGTATATTCAGTCAGAACTCGATAGAAGAAAGCCGGGTAAGAGTGAGTTTGAAACAGCAAGAAAAGAGGCTGACAAGGTAGAGATACTCAGTGGTGTTTTTGAGGGCAAATCAACGGGAACGCCGATAGCGATGGTGATCTACAATACAAATCAGAAGTCTAAAGATTATTCAAACATCAAAGATGTTTTTCGTCCTGGTCATGCCGATTTTACCTATTTTCATAAATATGGCATCCGTGACTACCGCGGAGGCGGACGCTCATCTGCAAGGGAGACAGCAGCAAGAGTTGCAGCCGGTGCTATAGCAAAACTTATGATACAGGAATTAGGTATATCTGTGCAAAGTGGTATCAGTGAAATAGCAGGTATCAAGGCACAACACTACAACTATGAAAATGCTAAAAAAAGTATTATTTATGCTTTAGATACCACTCGGGAAGAGGCACAAAAAGAGGCGATACTTAAAGCTAAAAATGATCACGATTCTGTTGGTGGGGTTGCACGTGTTGTGATCAAAGGTGCACCAAGAGGCCTTGGTCAACCACTGTACTATAAACTTGATGCGATTTTAGCTGATGCTATGATGGGGATCAATGCAGTAAAGGCTGTTGAGATTGGTGATGGTGTTGTAAGTGCCAGCGCATTAGGCTCTCAAAACAATGATGAGATACGTAAAGATGGATTTGTAACAAATCATTCGGGAGGTATCTTAGGCGGTATCTCTAATGG
>JALUKO010000203.1 GCA_027056525.1 Helicobacteraceae bacterium
AAATGCCATCGTGATGCACGGTGATGCACAAATAATCTTTGTAGATACTCCGGGTCTTCATGAAAAAGAGAAAATTTTAAATCAATTCATGCTTGATGAAGCACTCAAAGCTATGGGAGATTGTGACCTTATTGTTTATTTGGCTCCTGTGACCGATGATGTCAAAATCTATGAAAAATTTCTCCAACTCAATAACAACAAAGTAAAACACATCATAGCTCTGAGTAAAATCGATCAGGTTTCCCAGGAAAAGCTTTTTAAAAAAATAGCCCAGTACAACCAGTATGCAGAACACTTTGAGGCACTTATACCGATTGCAATACCAAAAAAGGTCGGTCACAAAGATCTTTTAGACACCATTGCTAAATTACTTCCCCAATCACCTTTTTTATATGACCCAAATGATCTCACAAGTGAACTTGTAAGAGATATTTATGCAGGATTTATTCGAGAAGGTATCTTTGAAAATATAAGTGATGAAATTCCGTATGAATCCGATGTGCTTATAGACAAAATAGAAGAAGAAAACAATATAGACAAAATTTATGCGACCATCATCATTGAAAAAGAATCTCAAAAGGGTATCATCATCGGAAAAAACGGTGAAGCGATCAAGAGGATCGGTAAATATGCACGAGAGAAAATCGAGCTGCTCAGTGGGAAAAAAGCTTACTTAAACTTACAGGTAAGTGTTAAAAAGGGATGGTCCAAAGACAAATCGTTTTTAAAAGAGATAGGATACCAATAGTGCTTAAAAAAACTTTTTTTATACTGAGTATCTTTCTCTCTTTATCACTATCACTAGAAGCAAGTCCTCTGCTAAACGAATACAGAAACAATGGTATCGAAGAGATACAAAAAAAATTGGATCTTGAACTTGCAAGTGTAGAGTACTGGCAGGAGTACCTAAAGGACAAAGATACAACATTTGGATATATTGAACAAAACTTGTCAATTTTAACATGCAACAAAGAAAATTCCTCTTTGAAACTTTTTAAAAAATCTAAAGACACCAATTATACATTTCAACAAAGTTATGATGCATACACAGGAAAATTTAAAGGCGACAAGCTTAAAGAGGGAGATCTTAAAACACCACACGGTATTTACAGACTGACAAAAAAACTCTCAAAAGTGGACCCGTTTTACGGTCCCTTGGCTTTTGTAACATCCTATCCAAACACCTATGATAAATACAAAAATAAAAACGGCCACGGCATATGGATTCACGGACTTCCAATAAACCAACAAAGAGATGAGTTTACCAAAGGGTGCATTGCCATCAACAACACAAACATAGTTTGTCTTGATAAAGAGATCGACTATAAAAAAACTTTACTTTTAATCAACCCTTCAGAAGTTGCCAAAAAAATAGATAAAAAAATCTTAGCATCCCTACTTGCTCAGCTATATAAATGGAGATTTTCCTGGATCTACAACGATATTCAAGGGTATCTTGCATTTTACAGTGATGACTTTAAACGATATGATGGCATGAACTTTGAAAGATTCAAAAAGTATAAAAATAGAATTTTTCAAAAAAACGAGTCTAAAAGCATTCTTTTTAAGGATATTGTTATCATCCCCTACCCTGATACCGATAATATCTTCCAAATAACCTTTCAAGAGTTCTATAGCTCTCAAAGCTATATATTTACAGGGGAAAAAGTACTGATGGTGAGAGTTGATGATAGAAACAATATGAAGATATTCACAGAAAAATAATATGTATAAAACTGCCGCACTGTACAAATTTTTTATTTTTTTCATAGCTGTTAACCTCTTTGCTTCTGAAGATATTCAACTTATAAAAAAAGAAAACCCTGATGCCAACACAACACTGTTGGTTATTGGAGGGATACACGGGGATGAACCCGGTGGTTACTTTGCCGCTTCCATACTTGCTACACACTACACGATAACTTCACAAAACCTTTGGATCGTTCCCAACCTCAATAAAGCCAGTATTCAGGCAAACCAAAGAGGTATTCATGGAGATATGAATAGAAAGTTCTCTACCATTAAGAACAATGATAAAGATAAAGAGATCGTACAAAAGATAAAACAGATCATTCTTTCAAAAAAAGTCTCTTTAGTTCTCAACCTGCATGATGGCAACGGATTTTACAGAAAAAAGAACCGTGGTAATATCTTTAACCCCAACTCATGGGGACAAACCTGTGTCATAGACCAATGTAAGCTCAACGAAGAACAGGCTTTTGGAAATTTAAACAACATAGCTTTGCAGGTTAAAAAAAACATCAATAAAAAACTTCTCAAAGAGCACCATGTTTTTGATGTAAAAAATACAAAAACCAAGTTTCATGATGAAGCAATGCGACACTCACTTACATACTTTGCCGTTACAAATAACAAGCCTGCTTTTGCAATTGAAAGTAGTAAACATCTACCCTCATTATCAAAAAAAGTATTCTATCAACTTCTTGCAATTGAAGAGTTTATGAAGATTATGAATATCACATTTCAAAGAAATTTTGAATTAAGTGCAAAGCAGATCAATAAAATACTCAAGGATTATGGTACTTTAGAGATAAATAACAAAATTTTATTAAACTTTGATAATATCAAAAAAAATTTAAGCTACATTCCGATAAAATCTACTGGTAATAGATTTGATTTTTCCAATCCATTGGGAAGTATTAAAAAAATTAATGGTAATTATGTTGTTTATATGGGGAATAAAAAGGTAACAACATTAAGACCTCAGTATTTTGAAATTGCAAAGAGGTGTCCTCGAGAATTTGATGTCAAAATTGACGGAAAACTATTTTCTTTCAAAGAAACTTCAGATTTTTTTGTAAAGGACGATTTCAATATAGTGAAAAACGGGGATTTTCGTGTCAATGTTATTGGTTATAAATCAAAAAACCATATAAATGAAGCGGGAATAGATATAAATCTTAGTGAAATAGACAAACTTTTCTCTGTTGATAGAAGCCATAAGATATATAGAGTTGAATTTTATAAAGATGATAAGTTTTGTTCTATGTCTATGGTACATTTTAAATAGGTAGTAGTTAATGAGTAAAGAAGAAGAAAAAAAGCACTCTTTTGCAAGTATACTTTCAATTGATCCTTATAGCAATACATATATTCGTGGCGTATCAAGCTTCTTAAATGAAATCGATTCTCCTGAGTATCAAAAAGATCAGTTTGCAATCTCATACTTAAATACACAAGGCTTTATAAATAGCCAGATCTCCATTACAAAAAATATACCGGAAGAAGATCTACACGATGCAATAAGCAATAAAGTGTATGATGATCTGGCACTTGATCAAGCTATAACATATCAAATACAATATATAGAAACATTTAACAATTTAGATGAGGATAACAGAAACTTCCATGTTTTTGTAGTAGATCCACTTATTATTGATGAAACGTACTCTAAGACAATTGAAAAGATCAAATACTTAGATGTAATTATTCCTACTCCTTTACTTCTTAAATCTTTATACGCAAAAGATCTCATAGATACAAGCGGTGTGCATTGTTTTATATACTTCCAAGAAGATGATGCCTTTGTAACTGTATATAATGAAAAAGAGTATATATATACGAAGTCCATTAAATACTCTTTTATTCAAATGCATGAACGATTTTGTGAGCTCTATGGAGAGAGAGTAGACTATGAAGAGTTTATGGACTTTTTAGGTACTGCAAACCTCAAAGAAACCAATAGTGACTTCAAAGAATTCTTTATTCGTCTTTTCAAAGAGATATTTGCAAATGTCAATGATATCCTGACCTATATTAAAAGAGCTTTTGAGATTGAAAAGATCAATCATGTCTACATAGGTCTTCAGGTTCCTTCTCTCACAAAGTTAGATGAACTTGCAGAAGTTGAGCTCAGCATAAAAAGTAGCAATTTTGAGTTTGACTATGGCTTTGAAAGCAGTGATGTACATATTGATCAGATACATGCACTTATGCAGCTCTATACAATGCTTCCGCCCGAAGAGAGATATAACTGTAACTTTACGACCTATTTCCGTCCACCAAAGTTTACGAAAAGAGCCAGTGGTAAACTTATTATTTTAACTGCTGCTTCATTTGTTTTAGCCTTTTTATATCCGGTTACATACTGGTCACTCACTTTTGCACAATCTTACCAATACGATCTACTCCAACAAGAGTATGCAGAGGTTCACAATATAAAAATTACTCGGGAAGCTACAATAAAAAATAAAGAAGCAGATAAAGAAAAAATGCTTACTCTACTCAACAAAGAGCAAGAAAACTATAATGATAAAAAGAATACTCTTATTAAAATTCATGACGTCAAAGTAAACTACCCTATGAAAGCCAAGTTATTGGTTCTTTTTACGAAAGATCTCAATAAATATAATGTAAGAGTAGAATCTTTGGAATACACACAAGATGAGAAAAATAAAACTTTCCATTTCAACCTTGTCTCTTCCAATGATAAAAAAATCACTAATCTTGTAGAATACCTGACAAGTAAACATGAAGGCACATTTCACTTTTCACTTAATAAAATCTACTTTGATGACGATGAAAAGAAATACTTTAGTGAATTAAAGGTGAACTTATTATGAAGATAAATATTGAAGATTATTTACATAAGATAGATCTGGCATTTAAAGAAAAAAGTCAAAAGGACACTACTCTTTCTTATATAATGATCGTTGGTGTTATTTTTGCTTTTTCATACTTACTTTTTTGGGATAGCGCTGAAAATGATTTTAGTGAGAAAAAGCAGCAAATAGCTCAAATACAAACAAAACTTGATTCAGATAAAAGTTTTTTACAGCTAAACCCGGAAAATAAGATCTACAACTTAGACGCGGATATCGAAAAAGCGAGAAAAGAACTTCTTGCTCTTAAAGATAACAATGAATATATCAAAACAAAGATTGAAGCTATTTCATCTCTTATTTATGATGAAAGAGCATGGGGAGAATACCTTCACTCAATCTCAAGCAATGCCAAAAAGTACAATGTGAAGATCATAGACTTTACCAATGAATATGCACGTAAGCATCAGTCGTTTGGTCATGTACTTGATATTACGCTAAAAACGACGGGGAGTTATAAAAATACACTCAAGTTCATCAATTCTCTTGAGCAAAGCGAACTGGTTGTGGATATACATACGTTGCAAATAAAAGCACAGGAACATCTAAACTCGGATCTTAATATATCCGTTTGGGGGATTACATACTAATGAAAAAATATATACTATCAGCCCTAATCCTAGCCACTTCCTTAACTACTCTTAGCTCAAATGAGCTTTCATGGGTTGATGAGCAGGTAAATGCGATTAAACCATCAAGAGAGGGTGTCAGTAATTATAATATTGCTATCTTGACTGATCCGTTTATTTTCTTAGAAAAAAATCGGCCTAAAAAAGAAGACGAGCTCGATGGCAAAAATGTTGTTCAGCACAAAAGAGCTCCGGTACGTGTCAGCTCTTCATCAACGCGCCATAAGGTATATAGAAAAAAAGCTTCCAGATCAAAGAAAGGGTTTACACTTGATGCTATCATGAATAGCTCGGCTCTCATCAATGGAAAGTGGTACAAGCTCAATGATAAGGTTAAAAACTATAAACTGCTCAGTATTACAAAGACCTCTATAGTTTTAGCTAGAAAAAGTAAAAGAATTGTGCTTTCAACGCACACTAAAAATACAAATTTAAAATTTAAAAGTAAGTAGGATCCAACAATGAAACTCATTAAAACATCAATTTATTCAACGCTATTAACGCTTCTGTTATTTAACAATAGCTTTGCCGATTGTTCTTACGAACTCTTTAGTATCAGTTCGACCAAAGATACAAAAATCGTAGACTTCATTGATCAGCTCAGTGATGAATGTGAATTTAGTGTTCTTGTATCTGATGCCCAAACAAAAAAGATTTTAAATAAAAAACTCAATAAAACGTATCTCAGAAATTTAACTATTGATGAAGTTTTAGATATTATCTTAAAAGAGAACAATCTTTCCTATACTTTAGAGAACAATATTTTAAAAATTTCCTACCTCTTAACGAAAGTATTTAATATTGACTATATTTTATCTCAAAGAAAAGGAAGTGGCACTACAGATATCACACTGAGTTCATCCAGTAATCAACAAAACATGATGGGTGCTGCAAGCGGCGCAGCTGGCAGTCAGTATGGAGGTTCCGGGGGAAGATCGGGTGCTATGGGTGCTCAACAGGGTATAGGAAAAAATTCTACTACGGAATCCGGTATTAAAATTGAAAGCAATGATGAAGTAAAATTCTGGGAAGAATTAGATTTGGAGCTGCAAAATATTTTAAACAGAGAGTATGACGCATATAAAGCAGATCTTCCTATCATCAACAAAAATGCAGGACTTATCACTGTAACAGCTACTTCCAAACAGATACAAAGACTAGAATCGTATCTTAAACAACTTCAGAATAAGGTTCAATTACAAGTCTTGATTGATGTTCAGCTTTTAACAGTCACAATGTCAGAAGCAAAGAGTACAGGTGTTGACTGGAAGCAGCTTTACGCTTTACAAAACGTTACATTAAAACTGAACAATGGTTCAGGAACAAAAACACTCGACGATGGAACATCTTATGACGTAAGTAACTATTTAACTATCGAAGCAGGTGGAACACTCAATGAAGTTATAAAATTTTTACAAACACAAGGGGATGTCAATGCAATCTCCAATCCTAAGGTACTTACACTTAACAACCAACCGGCTCTTATTACTGTTGGTACAGAATATTTTTATAAGATACAACGTTCTACAAACCAGCAAGGGACAGGGGGTGGTGTTGCTGCTACCACTCAAAATGATCTGATCCAATCTGTATTTGCCGGCGTACTGCTGGATATCACTCCTGAAATTTCAAATAATGACAGAATCACTCTAAAGATCAACCCTTCAATCTCTGAAACAAGAGAAGATATGGCACAAAACACATCTACAGACAGAAAAATGCCACCTGATTTGAATCGTCGCCAGCTCTCTTCTGTGGTTACTATAAAAGACGGCAATAGAATTATTCTTGGTGGTCTCATTAATACTAGAAGTACCAATCAGTCAAATAAGGTACCTATCTTGGGTGATATTCCTGGTCTAAGCTACCTTTTTAAATATGAGGAAAAAGTAAAACAGGTAGAGGAGCTTATTATTATCATTGAGCCACATATTATTCGTAAAGATGCAAATAATTTTTCACTGGCTGATCTTGGTTACACAGGTATTACCAATGATGCTGTAAGAATCAACAACTTATCTGATTCTAAAGAAAAAAATACTTCTGTAGAGATAGTAGAGGAAAATGGAATCTAATATTTTTTCAAGCTCTAAAGATGTTTTTCTCGATGCAGTCAATGCAAAAGACTATGTTCAGTTAGACAGAGTCTCTACGATCTATCAATCTTTAAAAAATTCGGTGAAGAAGCCTCTCAAAATGGTACTTCTTTACGGAAAGCCCGGTACTGGTAAAAGTATGTTTCTCTCAAAACTTTACCAAGATCTCTCATCTTCACAACAGGTACATCTTTATCAAACTCCCATCTTAGATGAAAGTGAGTTTTTCAAGACCTTATCAAAGGATCTCTTTGATATAAAATACACAGGGGAACTGAATTTTACACAATTTTTAGTTATCCTCAATGAGAGCAATTTATATGATATTCCTTTGGTACTTTTAGATGAAGCGCAACTTTACTCGAGTGAACAAATGGAAAAAATCAGACTCCTTGCAGATACGAGAAAAATAAAATTTGTAATAACACTTCACAAAACAGAAAGAGAAGATCTGATTGCAAAAGAGCACTTCCAAACAAGAATATGGGAAACTATAGAGCTTGAAAATGCTTCTGCTATAGAACTTAAAATGTACATACAAAAAAAACTTATGAAAGCAAACTGTTTTGATGGAGCTAATATCTTTAACAACAAATCTGTACAGCTTATTCATAAAATCACAAAAGGGAACTACAGAGACACAAATAAGCTTCTCTACACCGTTTTTGATATATATACATGGTATAGTGAGAACAACCCTTCTAAAATTAATACCCGTCAAATCTCCAATAAGATCATTGAAATGGCTGCTATTCACACAGGACTTATTGATGCTTAATATTTATGATCTTGAAAAAAAATGGCTTAGATATAAACTAAGATCTTTTTTACCTGGCATGAGTATTTTTATTGTTTTGCTTATTGTCATAATAGCAGTCTATGTATTTATTGATTTGAAAAAACTCAATATATTAGATACTACGATACTAAACACCATCACGAAAGAGCAAGAGCATAACATAAGTAAAATAGTGCAACAACCCCTTAAAAAAGAAATCCCTGTTGTACAAAGTAAAGATATTTCGCAAGAGATAGTAACGCCTAAGAGAGTTGAAGAAGCGATACAACTACCACCTCATAATGAGACTCCTTCTTATGAAAAAAATATTTTAGAACCCTCAATAGCTTTTATGGATACAATGCAAAATAAACCCATCAAAGAAGTTGCAAACACTCAAAAAATTGTTCCAAAAAACACTGTTCAAGTTCCAAAGAAGCAAGCACCAACCACAATAACTGAGAAACCTCAAGCACAACTCACATATGAAGCAAACAGTATCACTATAAAAAAACAAAATACCTATGAAGATATTGACTATGTGATTAAAAGATTCAAAAAAAACAACAACCCTGCACTCAGTTTGTTTGTCGCAAAAAAGTATTATGAACTGGGTGAATATAAGCAAGCCTATAACTATGCTTTGATAACAAATGAAATCAACAACAATATTGAAGCAAGTTGGATCATTTTTTCAAAATCTTTAGTCAAACTCAATCAAAAGAGCAAAGCTATACAAACTTTGCAACAATATATAAATCATTCTAATTCAAATCAGGCCAAAGTACTTCTAAAAGAGATTGTATCAGGAAAGTTCAAATGAAAATAATACTCGCTCTCTTGCTTAGTTTGTCACTCTATGCAAACGCAAAACAGGATATGTTTACACTCTATCAAAATAAAAGTTATGAAAAAGCTTGCAAACTTGGCTTTAAATATTTTAGTGATAACAGAAAAGATGAGGAGTACATTTCCCTATATGCTCTCTCTTGTCTTCATTCTGATTTTATTGACAGGTTGGCCATTCCGATCTCAATACTGCGTTACTCCAAAGAAGCACGCGCGAATGCTGCTTATTTTTCTGTCATTTTAATGCAAAAAAAGCTTCTCTACCATGCTATGCTTGATGATTATGATATCTCTTCTTTACATTTGCCCTCAACAAACTTTATACTCTCAAAGGTTTTTGATCTCTATGCAAAACTGGGAAAACATAAAAAAAGAGATTTCTATATATTTACAGACAAACAGGACCCTAAGTTAAAGTATAAATTATATGTTATAGAGG
>JALUKO010000204.1 GCA_027056525.1 Helicobacteraceae bacterium
CAATCTTGACTGCACCCTTTTCTATACTAAGATCCTGATCAATAATTTTGTTCACATCAAGTGTATAGCGTAGCCCAAGACCGTCACATTCACTACATGCACCTTTTGGTGAGTTAAATGAGAAGCTCAAAGGTTCCAAGGGATCGAAACTGATCTTACAATCAAAACAGGCATTGTGCTCAGAGTAGTGCATATGAGACTCTTTAAGTCCCAACTCTTCATGATTGAGTATATCAATCTCAAGCTCACCATAACTCTCTTTGAGTGCTTTTTCAACATCGGCAGCTATACGCTCTTTGTTCTCCTCTTTCACCACGACTCTGTCAATGACAACTTTAATGGTATGTTTTTTTGTTTTTGAGAGTTCTATCTCCTCATCAAGCCGTACCATAACACCATCTATCATAGCACGGACATACCCTTTGTGCACAAGTGATTCTATAAGATCCGCATAAGCGCCTTTATTCTCACGTACAAGCGGAGCCATGAAAACAAGCTTGGCTCCCTCTGGAAGTTTTGCCACCTCGTTGATGATATCAGAAGCTGACATTTGCGAGATCACTTTAGAGCATTTATGGCAGTGCTGCACCCCTACTCTTGCATACAAAAGCCTAAAATAGTCATAAATTTCCGTAATCGTTCCAACAGTCGAACGCGGGTTTTTAGAAGTTGTTTTTTGATCTATCGCTATAGCAGGGGTAAGCCCCTCTATCTTATCGACATCAGGTTTACCCACACGGTCTAAAAACTGTCTCGCATAAGATGAAAGTGATTCCATATAGCGTCTTTGACCCTCTGCATAAAGGGTATCAAAAGCGAGTGTTGATTTCCCGCTCCCGCTAAGCCCTGTAAAAACGACAAGCTCATTTTTTGGTATTTCAAGAGAGATATTTTTTAAGTTATTCTCTCTTGCACCTGTTATTTTAATTGTATCTTTTTTCTTCATCTATCAATACCAACCTAAAAATATTCGCTGAGACAAATATGCCACCACGATAAAATAAAAACTGACAAGCAGTTTTCTTTGTATGTCTATACTTACCTTCTCTTTTAAGTGGATCCCCACATATACACCAAAAAGTGAAGCGATACCTATGATCACACCACTCATATAGTCCACATTTTCATCCATAGAGTGCGAAATGGCACCTGAAACAGAGGAGAATACCACAAAGAACAAACCGGCAGAGACCGCCTTTTTGAGTGGCACATGTAAAAAGCCGACCAAGATCGGTACAAGTATAATACTCCCACCCACACCAATGGTCATACTAACGGCTCCCAAAACCACGCCTATGAGAAAAAGGAGAAGTTTACTGATCTCTTTTTGATCTTTATGCTCTTTTGGTTTAAAAAAAACCCTCGCAAGTGCAAAAAGAGCAAACACTAAAAATATAATCTCCAGGGTTATGTCATCAAAGTATGAGGCTAAAGAACCACTTAAAAGTGCCCCCGCAAAACCACCGATACCAATAACCATCACCATAGGTACGTCTAAAGTACCTTTTTTATTGTTAAGATAACTTCCGTAAATTGAGCTAAATACCATCTGAATAACAGAGATACCGATAGCCGCTTTGGTCTCAAAACCAAGCATGAGCAAAATCGGGACTAGGATAGTTCCTCCGCCAATGCCAAAAAACCCGGACAAGACACCAACAGTGGATCCGAGTAAGATCAGCTCAAGCATACAATAACCACTATTAAATTTTGCGAATTATACTCAATTAACGCTTTATAGTAGTTTTATGGAAAAGATTTTAACTTTGCTTTGAGATTCAATAAAGTATAATCAAGCAACAAACCAAAGGCAATGAAAAATGTTAAGCACCATAGTAGAAGCATCTGAAAATTTTTGTATCCATCAAATTCGTGAACCTCATAGCATCAAAGACAATATTGATAAAAGAAGAACACTAATTGCTTATATCGATATAGATTCATCTGATAAAAGAACATATAGAGTCTATATAGCATGTGAAAAAGACTTTGTTCAAAAAATTTCAAAAGTTTTTTTGGAAGAGGATGAAAGTGATGAGGAGACATTGATCGATATGCTGCTTGAGACGACAAACCTCATTGTTGGAAGTGCCAAGGTGATTGCCGAAGAGGCAAATATAAACCCATACACCATAAATACACCACACTTTATCGATGTAGAGGATTTCGATCTCGATTATGATGATGCCAAACTCATACAGGTTGGTGACACACATATGATCATAGCAATTAAGGAACTTAATGCGTAAGCCAAAGAACAAACCACATTATGGTGACAAAGAACCACCATTTGACCCGGAAAAAGAACTCGCATGGATGAACTACTCAGGACTTCTCGATATGGAAGTGGAGTTTATCTCTGATCTTGGAGAAACAGAACTTAGTATTGCTGAGATATTACAGCTTGAAAAAGGCTCTATAATAGACTTGAAAAAACCTGCAGGTGAAAGTGTGGAGTCTTATGTGAACGGGCGCATATTAGGCAAAGGTGAGGTTATGGTTTATGAAAAGAATCTTGCTATACGTATCAATGAGGTTCTTGATTCTTCTGCTGTTTTATACCATCTTTCCAAAGAGAGACTATGATCAAATATTTACTGCTTTTTTTACTCCCTTTTTCTTTGTTCGCTTCTAAAATTTTAAGCTATAACATATACGACAGAACAGATAGAGTCGATGTTATGATAACTTTTGACACCCCATATGAGGGAGTGATCAAACAAAACACTACATCTTCTAAAATAATCATAAAACTTGAAGATGCTTCTATAGAGTCTTCAAAAGTCAAAAAGCTCTCTTCAAAGTTTTTGC
This sequence comes from Helicobacteraceae bacterium, assembly GCA_027056525.1. Classification (GTDB taxonomy): domain Bacteria; phylum Campylobacterota; class Campylobacteria; order Campylobacterales; family Sulfurimonadaceae; genus Sulfurimonas. The sequence continues at coordinate 2,812 of JALUKO010000204.1, forward strand.
ACTCTTTGACGATCACCCCTATGTCAGGCTATACACAAATCACGGCATCGGTTCCATCATCTGTGAAACTACAGGCTTCAAAAACTTCTGATGCATACGGACTCAGACTTAGGTTTACTACCCCTATCAGCACACAAAAAGCATCTACTGCCACTCAGGATAAAGAGACTAC
>JALUKO010000205.1 GCA_027056525.1 Helicobacteraceae bacterium
TAATATATCTATTAAACGACATGTTTATTGGTAGGGGTGATTGTGGATAGAATAACAAAGGATTTACTGGCTAACGGTTCTATAATGCAGAGTCAGGTAGATAGATTGCTTGCAAAAGGGATTAGCGCGGATTTAATACTGCGCGATATAACCCTTTCTGGATTTATGACCATGGATAGGCTTATCCGTTATATAGTTGATCAGATCAGGCAGGGTGTGTATGAACTCTCCATAATTGATAATTATGACTATATACCTGAGCAGGCAGTACTCAAAAAACTTGCCCAAGAGTTAGACATGCTTTATATCGATCTAGACTCCATCGATATGGACTATAATTTAACAGAAAAAGTACCTCTTACTCAACTCAAAAGACATAATGCGCTTCCTATTTCAGAAGATGATCTCAGCATCACTGTAGCCTTTAATGATCCCATAGATATAGTTGCTCAAGAGGCTATCCAAAGACTATTTCCAAGAAAACCCATCAAGGTTGCCATAGCTACAAAAAAACAGATTCAAACCTACCTGTTTAAGGTTGAACTCAAAGACAGTGTAAAAGGTTTGGTAAAAAAGATTAAAGATGAGCTCAACTCCATAAGTAGTATAGAGGAGCAGCAAGAAGCATCTTCGATCTTACTTTTGATTGATGTTATTTTAAAAGCTTGTATTAACGGTCGTGCGAGTGATATTCACATAGAACCAACGGAAAAAAACTGTGTTGTTCGCGCCAGAGTTGATGGTAAACTTACTGAAATATTTATCTTTGAAAAGGGGATTTACCCTCCTCTTGCATCAAGGCTCAAACTTCTTGCCAACTTAGATATTGCTGAGAAAAGAAAACCTCAAGATGGTCGTTTCTCAACTACAGTCGGTTCTAACGATTTTGACTTTCGTATATCAACACTTCCAATACTTTATGGTGAATCCATTGTTATGCGTATCTTAGATAAACAAAAAGCACTGGTAAAACTTGAAGATGCCGGTATGGACTCCATAAGTTACAACAAACTACTCAAAGGTCTTCATGCTCCTCACGGTATTATTTTAGTTACAGGACCTACGGGTAGTGGTAAAACAACAACACTCTATGGTGCCCTTAATGAACTTAGAAATGTAGAAGATAAGGTTATTACGGTTGAAGATCCTGTCGAGTATAGAATGAACCTTATCCAACAAGTTCAGATCAATCCTAAAGTTGGTCTGGGCTTTGCAGAAGCCCTTCGCTCTATTTTGAGACAGGATCCTGATAAGATCATGATTGGTGAGATTCGTGACCAAGAAACTTTGGAAATTGCGATTAAAGCTGCACTTACCGGTCACCTGGTGATCTCTACCCTGCATACCAATGATTCTATCAGTGCCATTCCAAGAATGGTCGACATGGGAATAGAAAACTACCTTATCAGTGGGGCTCTTGTCGCCATACAGGCACAAAGACTTATTAGAAAAATATGTCAATCTTGTAAAGTAGAGGAGAATGTCCCTTTATCTACATTAGATGATTTGAAAAAATATATTCCAGAAGATGCCAAATTTTATACCGGTAAAGGATGCAAAGAGTGTAATGAGACCGGTTTTATGGGTCGAGAGATGATCTGTGAGGTTTTAAATATAACAGAAAAACTTTCATCACTTATTGCCAAAGGTGCTTCTAAAGAGGCATTGCTTGCACAAGCACAAGAAGATGGTTTTGTCGGTATTTTTGAAAACGGTATTCAAAAAGCACTCGATGGTGTTACTAGTATTCAAGAGATATTAAAGGTAGCCAAAGCATGAAGTACTACATAGCAACAGTTATAACAAAAGGAAAAAAGGAAGAGTTTCCTCTCTATGCCAACAACAAAAAAGAAGCAAATGATCATGCTAAACTCAAACATTCGGGCATAATTATCAAAGTTGTAGAAGCGCAAGAGCCGTTAGATGCCCAACTCAAAAGATTTAAAACAAATTTTTTACAAAATATCAAGAAAAGAAAAATCAAGCCTGATGCTCTTATAGCAGCTATCAGACAACTCGCCGTTATGACCAATGCCGGTATTTCGATTCATGATTCACTTAACGAAATTGCAAACTCAACACAGGATCAAAACTTAAAATTTGTTTTCTCAAAACTTGCAGATGACATCAACTCCGGACATTCACTCTCTTCATCCATGGAAAATTTTAGATTTGAACTTGGTAACCTAACTATTGCTATGGTGCAACTAGGGGAAAAAACCGGTAACCTGGATGAAGCTCTTTATTCACTTGCTAATATGCTTGAAGAGATACGCGCCAATATTATCAAATTTAAAAAAGCTATGGCGTACCCTAGAAATGTTATGATAGCAATGGCTATAGCATTTACAGTACTTATCTCTTATGTTGTGCCTCAGTTTAAAACAATCTTTGAAGAGTTAAATGCAGAACTTCCGCTGCCTACACAAATTTTATTGACATTAGAGCATCTATTTAACAATTATGGTCCTTATGTTTTACTGATCTTAGTAGCCGCTTTTCTAGTGTTTAAGTACCTTATAAATAACTATAGACACATACGGTATGGATGGCATCAGTTTTTACTCAAAACCTATCTTATAAACAACATCATTAAATATGCTACACTCAGTCGATTCACTCTCGTTTTCTCAGAGCTATTACGTGCCGGTATTCCTATTGCAGAAGCTTTAGAGACAGCAACCACTATGATAGACAACTTACCTCTCAAAGCCAAACTTATCACAGTTAGAAATGCCGTTGAGAAAGGTGATACTTTAAACAAAGGTCTTCAAGACACAAAACTTTTTGAAAATATGATCATCCAAATGGTTTCTGCCGGTGAGGATAGTGGTACACTCGATACTATGGTAGGTAAAGTTGCTGAATACTATAAAATGAAGTTCGATGCTATTATTGACGGTCTCTCTGAAGCGATTGAGCCTATTATGCTCCTAATCATTGCTTCTATGGTTATTTTACTTGCTCTTGGTATTTTCTT
>JALUKO010000206.1 GCA_027056525.1 Helicobacteraceae bacterium
CATTGTACGCCACTTTTTCAGATTCTATGAGTTTGGCAAAACTGAGCGCTAATGTGTAGAGTCGTACGACATTCAGATAAAGGTTTCTTTTTGTATCTTCTGCTTCGAGGGCAACTCTTTTTGCCGCATAATTTGCTTTATCTATGAGTGATGCAAATGCAAACCCTTCAAAGAGTGGGTATGTGAGTTTTATACTCCCCTTGTACTGGTTTTGCGACTGAACCTGCAAAGCACTACCTGCAAAATACATAACAGGTTTTTCCTTAAGATAGAGAGCACCGTAAGAGATCTCTAAAGAGGGGTAGTTCAGGGATTTTTGGGCTTGTGCATGTTTTTTATAGCTCTGTGTTTTTGCTTTGAGTGATTTAAGAAGCGGTGCGCTTTGTGAGTAAACAATGGCTTCTTGCAAACTTAAAGCAAAAAGTTGAGCACTGAGAAAGATTGTCGATAAGAAAAAAATCACTTTTTTCACTCTAAACACCTTTTTGGACTCGGGGTCATTTGTTATACTCATTGTATGTTTTGTAAGCTTAACCACATGTTAAGTAGAGATTGACTAAAGGGTGTGTTTGTGATAAACTTCACTCTTTAAAAACACCATCAAAGGGATACTATGCAAGATACTACCGACCCCCTTACACTCACCATAAGAACAGTCGTTTTTGTAGTGATCGCGGGTTTATTTATATTTGTTTTAACAAGAAAAAAAGAGGACAAGAAGTAAACCCTTTTAGTGGTTTACCTCTCTGTTTAAAACCTTTTCAACAGACTCTATTTTTGTTTTGAGTCTATTTTTACAATTTTTGCGTATATCGAACTTAAGTGATGAATAGACTCTCTCACAACACTCTAACTGCTCATATGCAAGCTCTATGATACCAAGAGCCTCTTTCATGCTTGCAGCTTCTATAATCGTTCCCATAGGCGTCAACTGATACGCAACACCCGACTTGTCAATGGCATCTATAACCTTACTTACCTGTTTTGATACAGAAGCACCCTCTCTACACTCGTCCGATGTTGGGAACATACTAAATTCTAATAATACACTTGTCATTTTTCTCTCTCTTTTTGTTTTAGATAAAGCTTCTCTTCCATCTCTATAAGTATATCTGCTATGTATTTGTAAACCTCTCGCCATGCATCAAGAAGTTCCATGGAAGCATCATCACCAAGAACATCTTCTATAGCCTCTATAAATGCTCTGCCGATTAAGGGGTAGTGTGCAGGTTTTACATCTTCTCTTACATGAGAGATCGCGATCACTTCCAAAGCGGGAAAAAGAACATGAATTTTTTCAATATTTACCGCATAAGAGGAGATAGCATTGGCGAGTTTCATATGCTGGTTTTTAGGAGAATTGGCAAAAAGCATCTGCATTTTTGGATATTTTTCAAATAAAATCTCATACATTCTACTACTGATCTGAACATCATTACTCGTAATACAGCTGGCAGAAGCTTTGATAACATCTATACTTTGTTGTGAAATCCCTTTACTCAATACTATCTCCTTCTCTCTTGTGACATTAAGATGTGAGATGTTATCCATAAACAGATTAATTCAAAATTAAATCATCATCATGCTTTTTCAAATATAATCCGGGATCAACGCCTTGATTTTTTTATAGATTTTCTCAAAATCGGTTGAATAAACTCTCGTTTGAGCAATCGATGTGATAAAGTTCGTATCTCTCTCCCAGCGGGGAACAAGATGCATATGTATATGTTCTGCTATTCCGGCACCCGCAGCTCCCCCAAGGTTCATACCTATGTTGACCCCTTTGGCGCCAAAACCCTCTTTTAAAAGTCTAACACACTTTTGTGCTAGCGCACTCATATGTAGCCAAGTCTCACTCGGAAGTTCCTCAAGTTTGTCAGTATGTACATGGGGAATGATCATAAAATGCCCGGGGGTGTAGGGGTAGCGGTTCATAACGATAAAACAGTATGCATCACGATGAAGCACATGCAGTGATGTATCCTCTTGTTCATGTGTACTTATATGGCAAAAGACACACCCCTTTATTTTTTCACTTGTAACATACTCATCCCGCCATGGTGCGTATAAGATATTTTCCATATCTACTCCTTATTTATAAAAAAGCAAAAACAAGATCCGGAAACATTATAACCAAACCGAGTCCAAGAAGCTGTAGCAGTATAAAAGGGATGATCCCTTTATATATCTGCATAGTTTTTATGCTCTCACCTGCTGCACCTTTGAGAAAAAACAGAGAAAGTCCAAAAGGTGGCGTTAAGAACGAGGCTTGCAGATTGAGTGCAATAAGAACCGCAAACCAGATAGGGTCTATCCCAAACGCATTCATCACAGGTACTAAAATAGGAACAATAATAAAACTAATCTCTATAAAATCTATAAAAAAACCAAGTATAAAGATGCTTAGCATCGCCACAGCGATAAATATCCAAACATCCCCTATATCTTCTGAAAAAAACTCAAGTATAAGGTCACTTCCGCCAAGCTCGTTAAACACCAAAGAAAATGCAGTAGCACCGATGAGGATCATAAATATCATCCCGCTGAGTTTTACTGTCTCAAGTGAAGCGTAACGTAACATCTCAAAAGAGAATGATCTGTTAAAGAGTGCCAGCAAAAGCGCACCTATCACACCAAAGGCCGCAGACTCGGTCGGCGAAGCGATACCTGCAAAGATACTTCCAAGAACTGAGACCATAAGAAGCAGGGGCGGTACTATAGAGAAAACTATCTCCTTCAAACTCACCATCTGTATATCTTTTGGTATCGGTGCTACATCGGGATCAAAATAGGAACGAATCAGTATATAAGCGACATACAGCCCGACTAAAACAAGTCCTGGAAGAACCGCACCCATAAAAAGCTCACCCACACTTACACTCATAACATCACCCAAAATAATGAGTATGATACTCGGAGGTATGATCTGCCCAAGTGTTCCTGAAGCCGCTACAGTTCCAGAAGCCAGCCCTTTATCGTAGCCTGCTTTTATCATAAGTGGAAGCGCAATAACACTCATCATAACAACCGAAGCAGAGACTATCCCTGTAGAAGCTGCAAGCATCGCACCAACAAGCACAACACTTACCGCCAAACCACCACGCACACCACGAAAAAGTGCACTCATAGACACAAGCAGTCTCTCTGCCATTTGTGACTTTTCAAGAACAAGTCCCATCGCTATGAACAAAGGAACAGCCATAAGTGTTGTGTTGGACATAATTCCATAAATTCTAAAGGGAAGTACCGAAAAAACATCAAATCCCAAATGTGGTACAAAAAAGGCAAAAGCGATCGCTACTGTCCCAAAAACAAAAGCAACCGGAATACCCACTAGCAAAAGTGCGAGCACTATGACAAACATAAGCATTGCTATCATAGGGCTCTCCATTCATTCACACTCTCAACAACATCCCGAAATGCCTGAAGTGCCAAAAATACAAAAGAAAGCGGCAAAAGTGCTTTGACTAAGAACCTGTACTCAAGTCCGCCGGGATTTGAGGATGCTTCATTTTGCATATAGCTCATCGTTACAAAATCGATCCCTATATAGATAATTAAAAAAGAAAACGGTAAAACAAAAAAGAGTGATGCCACTAGATCCACCACAGCCTTTGTTTTTGGTGAGTACTTATCATAAAAAATGTCAACTCGCACATGAGCAGCTTCTTTGAGCGTGTAGGCTATACCAAAGAGTATGATCACATCAAAGAGGTGCCACTCAAGCTCCTGCAGTGCTATGGAACCTGTAGAAAAAAGGTAACGCGCTGTTGCATCATACACAACAAGTACAACTAAAATGCCAAGGACACACGCTGTAAAATAACCAAGGAATTTGATGCTTTTATCTATAAAGTTCACAAAAAAACCTATATAAAACTTGGTGCATCATTTGCAAACAGGATGATATCCCCTGCTTTTGTCTGATTTGCCAAGAGATCTGTAAGCGAGGATTTGTCATGTAAAATGATCTTTGTTTTTACTTTGAGATTTTTATCAAAAAGTTCCGCATTGAGAGAACCCGTAACGATCACTATATCAAACACCTTGTTAATAGCTTCGATGAGCTTTAAATTGAGCTCTTTGGAACTCTCAACCAATCCAGGAGTTACTATCACTTTTCTTCCATCATGCAAAGAACAAAGTCTTACAGCCTCAAGCATACCGTCAATGTTGCCGTTATAACCATCATCAAGAATGATCTTCCCTCCGGCTTTGATCTTCTGAAGCCTGTGCTCTACCGGTTCCAATGTACTTACGGCATTTATGATATCTTCATTGCTCATACCAAAGCTTTTTGCGATCCGAATCGCTACAGCGATGTTCATCGTTTGGAACTCACCAAGAACATCTGTATGAAGTTGCAACACTTCATTATCAAGTTGAAGTTCAAAGTCTGTTCCCTCAAGCGTTGCGTTTACATTCAGCACTTCATCACCGAAAAAAGTCACCTTTTCATGAGGTTCATCTGTTACGGAAGTGTGTATAAATGCCATTTCAAGCCTTGGAGACTGCATAATCTCAAGTTTTGTCGCTATGATATTTTCGAGTGTTTTAAAGTACTCTATATGCGCCAGTCCCACTTTACCCACTATCACTCTTTGTGGCTCTAAAAAAGTGGTGATCTCATAAATATCTCCACGCTCTCTTGCACCCGCTTCACATACATAGATTTGCGTTTGTTGTGGAAGTGACTCATTGACATCCCGTATGATTCCGCCAAGCGTATTCACACTTCTAGGCGTTGCATACACATTGAATTTTTTAGAGAGTATCTGTGCTACAAAGTTTTTTATGCTTGTTTTGCCGTAACTTCCCGTAATACACACAATTTGAAGATCTTTCATCTCTTTGAGTTTCTTTTTTGCCTCTTTTTTAAAAGCCGTAAACAAGAACTTCTCGATCATGTAACTACCTATATAAGCGATGGCCAAAGGCATAAAGACACCATAAACCTCACACGTTTCTTTAAGGGTACATAACACATCTTGAAAGAGCACCAAAGAGATAAGAAGAATCAAAAAGCGTTTCACACGCCAAGTAAGAACAAGCTTTTTATCCAGTTTTTTATGCCACACGAACATAGCCGGTAAAACAGCAAAAAGGAAAAAGATAACAAAGAATTTTCCGGTTGTATAGTAAGCTATAAAAGGGATAAAAAAGTATATGACATGCCACCACGGCTTATGATGCTTCAAAATCACCCGAGAAAGTTTATAATCATACCATTGTAAATTGGTGATAAGATACCAACCTAAAACAGTAACAAAAAGTACATTTGTTACAAAAGCCACCAAAACTTCATAGTTTTCCATCTAATGCTCCAAGGTTTTTAAGAAAGTTGTTTCTATTTTTGCAGATACATCTTTTGCATGTTTCATAAAAAAGTAATGATCACCCTCATACACTTCCAATGTAGAATCTTTGATGAGCTCGTCTATTTTTTGCGCTGAACTTAATGGTGTTGCCGTGTCATCTTTTCCCCAGCACAGCAGAGCTTTTCCTTCGTAATGTGCAAACTCATCACTAAAGTCCTCATTGACCACATTTTTAAAAGTTTCATACATCGGCTCACTCAGGCTTTTAGCATCATCTGCTACAAAGAGTGAACGCAGCTTGGCAAAACCAAACACTTTTAATATTTTAAAAAGTGCTATTTTTGCTTTGACCTTGAGCGGTTTGGCTACATATATGCCCGCACTCGCTACCAAAACCAAAACTTTTGGCTCAAGCAAAAGTGCTACCTTGCCACCAAATGAGTGTCCTAAAACAATATCTTTGGAAGCGTTCATATGGATCATAAGAAGTTCAACGATTCTCGCATAATCCTCTGTAGTAAGTGAAACATTACAGGTGCTGTTACCAAAACCCGGAAGGTCAATATATATATGACGAAAACTATCCATATAGGGTGAAAAAGCCTGCTTCATCAAGCTTTTGTTACTCCCCCAACCGTGAAGTATGATCAAGTCAACTTTTGCGTTTGGATTGAGTATCTCATAACTGACATCAAGGGTGTGTTGATGATACTGTATCGACTTTACAGCCATTATTTCCCTTTAGCTTGGGAAATAGAGTGGATATACTCGTAAGAGACCTGTGCTCTTTTTGGGCGTGGAAGTGAGTGGGCAAGCTCTTCAACAGAGCTTGTAAAATCAGCAAAAAGATAATTTGCCATAGAGCCCGGAATCGGGTTGATCTCATTAAGATACACCTCATCATTTACAACAAAAAAATCACACCGAATCAATGCTCCCTCAAACAGATTTTTATAGATCTTCTCAAACGTATTTTGCAGTCTTTGTTTAAGGTCATCACTGATATCAGCTTCTAAAACCTGAGAACTTCTGGAAAAGTCCATATACTTCTTCTCAAAATCCAAAAACTCATTTTTTTGAGGTTCTTCCACTATGGAAAAATGAACTTCTCCGTTTGCCATATAACCCGCAAGATTATACTCTTTGACACCCTCTAAAAACGGCTCTACTATAAGCGCACTGTCAAACTCAAAAGCGGTATCAAGCGCATAATCAAGTTCACTTTCATCTTTTACGATGCTCACACCTATAGAGCTTCCAAGACGAGCAGGTTTTATGATGATCGGGTAAGGTGTCTTGATATTTTTATGCTCATTTGCACTCAACACCTCATAGTTCACACATCGAACACCTATCGCCTCACACAGATACTTTGTATAGCGTTTGTCATAGGAGAACACACTTGCATCCACTCTTGGTCCAATATATGCAATAGAAAAAAAGTCAAGCAGTGCCGCCATAGTTCCATCTTCTCCGTCTGCACCGTGAATCAAATTCACCACGGTAGCTTTATGTAATGTAGATGAGAACATACTTTTTTGCAAAAAGCCCCCTTTGCTTATGCTGAGTTCAGGCATTTTCTTATGCTCACCTTTACTAAATGTCACAGCTTTCATCTTAAGAGGATCTATAAGGTAAAAAGAATGATCCTGATCACAAAAAATAAAACTCAAATCAAATCCCGAAAGCTTCTCTTTTAAAGTTATAGCACTTACTATGCTGATCTCATGTTCAAAACTTGCGCCACCAAATAAAATAGTTAATTTCAATATATACCCTTATATAGTTTGTAATAATTTTAGTGCACCTTTGACAAGTGAAGCGGTATCTTCCCCTTCACACGCACTCAATGCCTTTGATATTTTCTCTTTTTTAAATCCTAAAGCTTCCAAAGCCTCGGCAGCTTCGTTAAAAGACTGATTGTGAGGCGATGATGAGGAGGAGACAAGCTCCATATCAAAACCGTTAAGCTCCACAAGTATGCGTCCCGCACTCTTTGGACCGATACCAGGAACTTTTTTCACACCGTTTATATCTTTGTTGTTTATAACATTCGCAAACTGAGAAGGTGTGTATGTGGAGCATATTGCCATCGCCACTTTTGGTCCTACGCCGCTTATTTTTATGAGTCTTTGAAAAAGTTTTTTTTCACTTTCATCTAAAAAACCATATAGAAGCTGTGCATCTTCACGTATAATATGTGCCGTAAAAAGTTTCACTTCACTTTTTGGCAAGGCTGAAAATGTATGAAGCGAAATAAACACCTCATAGATTACACCATTGACATCAACATGCACACAACTCGGCTCTTTATACTCTATGCTTCCTTTGAGTCCCACTATCATTTCATATCTTCTTTCACTCTTTTACTGCCTTTATTTCATACTGACCTTCATCAACCTCAACCAGTGCAAACACTTTTTCTGCAGAACCTTCAGGTGGGCTGTATGTCACCTCAATAGGTGGATCAACCAGCTTAAATTTCAATTCGTTATACCCTTCCCAGTGATCTCTGTTGATGATTCTTGCATCAAAAATATTTTCTTGGAAAGTGGATGTTTTACTCGTAAAAAGTTTAAGTTTATCTTTTTTTTGTTCATATTCAGTTTTAATACTTTTGAGGTGTTCTTGAAGCTTTTGAAACTGCTTGTACTGTTTAACAAAGGAGCTTGGAAGCTTGACCCCGTTTTTCTTATAGCCCATCAAACGTTTTTTCAAGTCATTAAAGGCTGGCAGACCATCTTTGATCGTTTTTGTGTACTTTTGTATCTCTTGTTTGATATTTCGTATATCATGTTCAAGCTCACTGATATGCTCCTGATTATCGCCAAAGTCCTCTTTTGTATCTTTTTTCAAAAGCGGGTCAATAACAAAAACATTTTCACCACCCTGAAGTTTTTTGATCTCTATAAATCTTGATGCCGTGGCTTTGACATAAGAAGCACACACCTCTATGACCAACTCTTTTGCCCGAATCTCACCACCAACTGCCTGTGCGATCCTTACCGTGTCTCCATCAACCACACCATGTTCAAGTCTTGTTATATCGATATCTCGTCCATACGCCATCCCTTTATGCACATTGATCTTCAAACTGTGTGCTCTTACCATGGCAGTTTTATGCACCTGCCCCTCTATGGTAGCTTTGATGGCATTGACCTTTGCACTTGAACCGACATTTCCTTCTATAGTGATCTCACTTACTTCCACTTCCATACCTGTTCCCACGGCATCTTTGAGCGCATCTTTCTCTTTTACGCTTATATTGACGTCTGAGTCAAGTCCGGTTGAGATGGAACCTGTTGTTTTAAAACTGATCTCACCTATGTCCACATCTGTTTTTATAAGATACGTAGTGCCCTCAAGCGCAATATAGCCGTTCTCTTTTGCACGGTATTCTATATTTTCAGGTGTTTCAATCATTTTGATGGTGTCATCTATGTTGAACGTTGGAGCATTTTTCACTTCCGGTTCTTTTGGATTCATATACTCCCCGCGGCAGTTTCTTCCGGGTTTACCCTCTTGCGGTTTGATGTACTCTATGAGAAGCTCATCTTCTAAAACACTTTGAATAAAACCACGCTTTGCATAATCAACCTTCGTATGTTCATCAACTTCATCTTTTTTGTCATAGTGGAGTATAAGTTCATCATCTTTTGTCAGTGTCGGCTCATAACTCTCAGCTATAAGATAGGTCTGGGTTTGTGTAAAAAGTGCATTTTCCTGTACTTGAACAAAGGCGGAGATTTCTGAGATAGCATCAAACAGCATGCTATCAAATATATTGATGAGAATATTTGCACGAACTTTTTTCTTGTTAATGAAGTTGCGTAACTCCTCTTCAAACCTTGGGAAGTAAGAAAGCTTCGAGCCCTCTTTGATGCTCAGGTACACCTTACACTTTGTAGCATTTGCACCGACAGAAGCATGAAAATCTCTAAACTTATCATCAGCCTTGTTTTTTTGAAACATCTCTATTTCATACATCTGTTTTATCTCAAAGTGAGGGTTAAGAAGTGCTGTTTTATCATCAAGATCATACACTTCACTTGCTGATATCTCTTCCCATTCCCCCTCTGCAC